>JAFNGP010000196.1 GCA_017885175.1 bacterium | reverse complement strand
CGCGATCTTCACGCGGGGAGTGAACGTACGGCAGTTCATCGTGTCGATCACCGCGTATCCGCTGCTGACCATCATCGAGCCGTTTCTCGGAGGATTCCAGTTTACGGGTGGGAACCCGAAGAGAGAGAAGCGCGATCTCCCGCCCGGGGTGGAGCTCAACTTCCATTGGTTGGGGGATGCCTCCGCGTACGGCGGCGAGATCGTGTGTTTCCAATACGGATGGGACGTCGCGGATCTGAACAACCCGAGCGACTGGGAATCGGATTGCAGCCCGTTCAATGTCGGCTGCAAGGCGATCTGGTACTCGGGGGTGCACACGCTCTACGTGCGGGTCGTGGACAACTCGGGCTCGGAGACCCTCGGCCAGGTCGAGATCAACATCGTCCCGTTCACGATGGACCGCAACCTTCTCTGGGTGGACGACTTCCGTTCGACGAACGACTTCGTGCAGATCGACTACAACTTTCCGAGGGAGGATCAGCACGACGCATTCTGGCTCGGCCACTGCAATCGCACGATCGGCTTCGATCCTACGCGCGACGTGTACGACGCCGTTTACGGCGGATACAACTCGGCGCCTCCGAAGATATCCCTCATAGGCCGGTACAAGAATATCGTCTGGACGTTCAATTCCGATCTCAAGACGAGCTGCATCGACGACGTCATTCAGTTTACGCCCGAGTCCAGGGTCGGCCAGGCGGCGATTCCGATCAATTTCCTGGCGATCTTTCTCGCGAAGGGCGGGCACGTGCTGACGGAAGGCATGTCCGAAAAAGCGGGGGGGCTCGCCTCGATCCTTCCGGTCGTTACCGCCGCGCGGGGATTTCCGCTCAATATCAAATGCGAGCTTCTGGGGAACTCGGACGGCTGCGAGGGCGATACGAGCGCAGCCAATGCGTACCCGTACAAGGATTATTGCATCACGATGCTCGACAAGATCGACGGGGCCTTCCGCACCGATGCGGACATGCCGATGAGAAGGATCCGCAACTACGATTGTATGTACCCGGGCGCGGTCAAGTCGACCGACGCGTGGCACGACAGTATTCCCGGCATGCCGAACGAGCTCAACCTCTGGTCGGAGATTCTGGTCGCGGGGCGCTATTTCGCTCCGAACGAACCGGGCTCCCGGCCCGGCGGATTCACCCCCGTCGAGGTTTATGATCCCCAGTACTGGATGAATCGAAACAGCGTGTTGAGCCAGAGATGTTTCCATCCGATGTACCGCATGAAGGCGAAGAACACGAATTCGGCTCTCAACAACCAGACGGTGGCGATCTGGGTGACGAAGTATTCGCATATCGTTCCTGAAGTGGCGTCCGGAATCGCCGTGGCGGCGCCGAGCGCGCATTTCGGCTTCGAGCTGTGGTTCTTCGACCGGGCGCAGGGCAGAGCCGTTATCAATACGATTTTCCGGAAATGGCAGATTCTGGCAACCCCATGATCGTTGCCCGGCTAGAGTGGACTGAAAAGGAGGCACGGTGAGTCTGATTCGACGGGGAATAGCTTTTGTTTTTGCGCTCCTCGCTATCTCGGCCATGTGTATCGACGCGCGGGCGCAGAGCGCCGTGGATACGATGAGATTGAATATCGTTCCGCCCGATTCCGTTTACGTGAAAAAGGACGGAAGGAATATCGTTGTCGGATGGTATCCGCCTCGCGCCGAGATCGCCTCGATTACGGGATCGCGGCACTGGGGCAGCTGGCGGGGACCCGATCCGGGCATTTCCGAGGTCACGATCTCCGGCATTTACGGTGGAACCGTCGATCGGACTCTCAAGGTTGAGAAAATCGTGCTCACCAAGGTTACGGTGGACACGATCGGCGTCGCGCCTTTCGGTACGCCATCCATCCGGATGTCCGCCGAATTGCGGGATCGCTTCAACACGTATCGCAAGGAGTTCAATCTCGGCACGAGTTACTATACTCCGGGCGCCGTCATTCCGCTCAATCTGGTCGGATTGGCGAAGCCGTTCGATACGCTGAAGCTCGGCATCAGTCTCGCTTTCAGCGAGGGGATCGTGGATTCGACGTTCGACGGAAGCCCCGCCTCCTTTGAATTGGATCTCCAGACATTTGAAGGTTTCCATATCTGGAGAGGGTTGTCTCCGCTGCCTACCCATATGAGCGTCATATCCGAGCTCTCGCGCGACGCCGCATTTCTCGGCGTCAGAGAAGATTCGCTCTATTTCCGCGAATGGCCCAAGCGGGATGCGTTGGGAAGACCGTACTACGAGTTCGTCGATCAGAACGCGTTCGCCGGATTCACCTACTATTACGTTGTGACGTGTTTCGACAGGGGCTATTTCAAGGGCATGACGGAGTTCAACAAGAGAGATAATTTCATCTGCGACGAGGACCTGTCGAATCCCGCGGATCCGGATAATCCGAAACCGTGCGAAGACGTTTCCGAGGTCATCGTGATGACGGTTAACGCGGGTACCGACATGCGGTTGATTTACGCGGTTCCGAATCCTTATCGCACCGGGACCTCGGCGGAGACGCATCCCTTCTACCACAACTATCCCGACGGCAGCATCAAGTTCTTCAATGTGCCGAAGGAATCCGACATCAGAGTCTACACGGTGTCGGGAGATCTCGTGTGGGAGGGGCATCACAGCAGCCCGACGGGGGAGGACGGGATCATTTCGTGGGATGTGAAGAACCAGCGCGACGAGGATGTCGGTTCGGGCGTGTATCTCTATCGCTGCAAGAATTCCGCCGACGGGTCCGATATGTACGGAAGGATCGTCGTCATCAGGTGACCCGGCGTCTGTCCGGAACGAGCCGCCCCCCGTGCAGGGGGCGGCTTTTTTTTGCCCTCGCCTCGCGCGCCGACGGGAAAAGGCGGCGGTACATCGCGGGGGCGATGCCGTCGGGACTCTTCAATCATCTTGACGCGCGTCGCCTTTTCTGGGAACATCTCATTTTACCGTAGAACGTTCACGATGGTTCCTTGACGATTTGGCCGGCCTGTTTGCGAAAAACGGTTGGCGCCGCGCATCGGCGCGGAACACGGAACAGTCCGCCCGGCACGGCGCCCGGCGGGAAACGAAGGGCATGCGTATGCTGAGAACGAATTCGGAGAATTGCGTCATCCAATCGGTCATCGGCGGGATCGCCCATCCGCGGATTCCACTCAAGAACCCGTACCTCGTCGATCAGGGAGGGGGCGTTCACGTTCTCCCGGGGGTCGGCGGGATCACGTATAACGTCGCCGTCGGCGATTCGGCCTTCGGCTTCGCGGGGGACCACGTGGAGCCCGGCGTGAGCATGACGCTCGACGAGAGGGAGAAGGACGGCGCGTATCTCGGAGCGCTCTGCATTCTCGCGTGCATCGGAAACGAGGCGCGCGTGGTAAGCGGCGAGGCGCTGAACGCGCGGGGCTTCGTGACGGGCAAGCACGGGGGCGTCGAGCACGTCCTCGTGGATTTTTCGCCGTCCGTTCTCGATAAGCTCGTCATCGGCGACCGAATCCAGATCAAGGCGTACGGCCAGGGGCTCACGCTCAAGGATTATCCCGACGTGCGGATGATGAGCCTCGATCCGGATCTGCTCCGGAAGATGGGAATAGCCGCTCGGGGCGATCAGCTCGTCGTGCCGGTGACGCACGTCATTCCCGCTTCGATCATGGGCTCGGGGACGGGATCGCGGCACAGCTTCAGCGGGGATTTCGACATACAGGTCTCGGATGAGAACCTGACGCGGAAATACGGGCTCGAGAGTCTTCGCCTCGGCGACGTCATCGCCATCCGGGACGCGGACTGCAGGTTCGGGAGATCGATCAAATCGGACGCGCTCACGATCGGGGTCGTCGTCCACGCCTCCTGCGTCGTCAGCGGCCACGGCCCGGGGATCACGGTGATCATGACGACGTCGGAAAAGGTCATCGTGCCGAAGATCGAGCGGGATGCAAACATCGCGCATTGCCTCGGCGTCGGACGGTTTCGCCGCCCCGCTCCGAAGGTCCGCAGGAGGGGAAGATAACGCTCGGTATTCGTACAGGCGCCGGATTCGGACGGCAGCAGATCTCGCGGAGCGCGGGCAGCACGGCTCTGGCCGCGCTCATCGCGGTGTCGGCGTGCGCGCTCATTATGCCCGCCGCGCGCGGCGCGAGCGCCGGATCGATCCTTCCGCCGCCGGGCGAATCTTCGGCGCGGAAATGCTCGTCTCCTCTGCGCGAGCTTCTCGCCGCGGCCCGGCCCTCGGATACGCTCGCCATCTGGATCTTTCTCGCCGATAGGGGATCGGTCGCGGAAAAAGGGAATCCGCCCTGCTTTTCCGCGCGGGCTGCCGGTCGCCGCGTTCTTCGCGGACACGCCGCGATCCGCGAGCGCGACCTTCCCGTTCATCGGGGCTACGTCGATTCGCTTCGCGCGCGCGCGACGAGGATCCGTCATGCGTCGCGCTATTTCAACGCGGTGAGCGCGGAGATCGAGGCGCGCGAGATCGAAGCGGTGTGCGAATACGAATTCGTGCGCTCGGTGGACCTCATCGCCTCGCATCGCCGGATTCCCGATCCGCCGGCCGAGCCGCCGCGCGGATCGTCCCCGGCCCGCGCCGCATGCGCCGAATGCGCCATCGATTACGGGGCGAGCTTCGATCAGCTGAACCTGGTGGGCGTCATCGATCTTCTCGAAGCGGGCTACAACGGTTCAGGCAGCGTATCGGGCGGCGGCCCCGTTCTCATTGCGATTCTCGATACCGGTTTCCGGCTCGATCATCCGGCGCTCGCGGACGTTCAGGTAGAGGCGCAGTACGATTTCATCAATAACGACTCCGTGACTTCCGACGAGCCAGGCGATCCGAACGGCCAGGACGAACACGGCACGCGCGTTCTCGGCGTCATCGCGGGGCACGCGGAAGGCGATCTCATAGGCCCGGCGTGGGGCGGGAGGTATCTTCTCGCGAAAACAGAGATCGTAGGCTCCGAAACCTCCATCGAGGAGGATAACTGGGTGGCGGGGATCGAATGGGCGGACAGCGCGGGCGCCGACGTCGTCACGAGCTCGCTCGGATATTTCGATTGGTATACGAATAATCAGCTGGACGGCAATATAGCGCTCTGCACCCGGGCCGCGGACATCGCCGCGTCCCACGGGATCGTCGTCGTCAATTCAGTCGGCAATCGAGGAATTTCCGGGCTCGTCGCTCCGGCGGACGGAGACAGCGTGCTTGCGATCGGAGCGGTCGATCGCGCCGGAGCGATCGCGTCGTTCAGCTCGCGCGGCCCGACCGCGGACGGGCGAATCAAGCCCGATTTCACGGCGTTGGGCGTAGGCGTGCTGAGCGTATCGGGTCCGGCCGGATATGGCTCGTACGGCGGGACATCCTTCGCGGCGCCGATGGTCGCGGGCGTCTGCGCCCTGTTGCTCGAGCTTCATCCCGATTGGAGCCCGATGGAAATGCGGGACACGCTGCGCGCCACCTCTTCCAGGAGCGCGGCCCCAGACAACGCATACGGGTGGGGCATCCCGAACGCGATGCTGATTGCGCGGCCTGTCGATTCGGTCGCCTATTCGACGGCGTTTCCGAATCCGTTCAGCGCGGCGACGAGCATTTATATCTCGCTGGCTGCTCCACGTTCGGTGACGGTCAGGGTCCACGACTGCCGTGGAGCGCTTGTCAAGACGCTCGCCGAGAGAAGGGCCGTTCAAGGGTCCCTGACGCTCGACTGGAACGGCACGAACGAACGGGGCGATCGAGTCGCAAGCGGGGTCTATTTTCTCGCCATCAGCTCCGGGGGCTCCACGAGGACCATTAAGGCCGTTCTCATCCGTTGACCTTCTTTCAATCCCTTCGACGGTCGCCGCGCGCCGCTCGTCCGGCCGGAGCATAATTCCATTGCCATTTACGGCCTTTTGGGAATAGACTTGCCGGGTGGGGCGCAGGTTGTCATGCGTCACACAACATATTGACATAAATAAAGATAGGAGGTTCTTTGTGGAGCCCAGATTCGTATTTTTCTTCGGAGGCGGCAAGGCCGCGGGAAACAAGAACATGAAGGAGATACTCGGCGGGAAAGGCGCCGGGCTCGCCGAGATGACGAATCTCGGGATTCCCGTGCCGGCGGGATTCACGATCTCGACCGAGGTCTGCTCGTATTTCTACGAGCACGGCGGCGCCTACCCGCCGGGGCTCAGGGAAGAGGTCGAGGAGAATCTCCGCGCCGTCGAGAAGGTCATGGGAGGGAAGTTCGGGGGCGCGGAGGCGCCGCTTCTTCTCTCGATACGCTCCGGCGCCCGCGCGAGCATGCCGGGCATGATGGACACCGTATTGAACCTCGGTCTCAACGACGACACCGTGAAGGCGCTTGCGCGATCGACCGGGGACGAGCGCTTCGCGTACGACTGCTACCGGAGATTTATCCAGATGTACGGCGACGTCGTTT
>JAFNGP010000195.1 GCA_017885175.1 bacterium | reverse complement strand
CGGCGGCTCTCGAGCAGTGCCGCAAGTTCTACGAGGCGGATACCACGAGCCCGCTTTCCCAGTTCTTCTACGCATGGATGCTCGTCTGCAACGAGGACCGCGACGAAGCCTTCTCCATCATCGACGCGGGCGCGAAGTCGACGCCTGACAACGTATGCACCAAATTCGGCCTCTTGCTGAAATACGGAGTGCTGAAAGACAGGAAGAAGGCGTTCGGGGAAATGACTCCCGATTTCCAGAGAACATGCAAGCGGGACCCCGAATGGTCATACTACGTGGCGCTCATGCTGGCCGCGCTCGATGCGAAGCCGGAAGCTCTCGATTGGCTCGAGAACGCCGTCAATCGGGGGTTCATCAATTATCCGGCGCTGGAGCGGACGCCGTTGCTCGATAACCTCCGCGGCGAAGAGCGTTTCAAGAAACTCATGGAGCGCGCGAAATACGAGTGGGAGCATTTCGAGATTTGAACGGGGCCGAATATTTTCTTGACCACTTTTCAGGGTTGACCCGGGAGCAAAAGAGGCGTATAATTCTCGCCATCTCCGGAAACAGGTACGGATTATCCGATTCAGGCCATTCTTAGGGAAAATGGCGGGGCTTTTGGGCCGAGCCCTGGCGAGCCATCGGATTCTTCGCCTACCGGCTATTTCCGAAGAATTTTCCAGGACATACGCTCCGTTTCTCTCTCGCCCGGAGCGGCGGGAACTATTGTATCGGGAGGTGGAACGTCTATGCGCTCTTTGCTAATCTCTGTCCTCGCGATCGCACTCGCTGCTTGCCTCTCCGCGAGCGCGTTCGCCGCCTCGGTCACCCTGCCGATCACCCAGGTCTGGCAGCACAAGGACACCAATATGCTGTGCGTCCCGGCGGCCGACGCCACGATTCACGCGTGGAACCACGCTATCGTCTGCGTGCACTGCGGCACGTACTGCGCGCCGGCGGCCTGCTCGATGTACGCGCTCCACTGGGGACGCGGCGTGCCCTTCACGAACCAGGACAACATCTATGACAACGCGAAGCTCTCCGGCGGCGAGATTCTCGGGAACGGGATGCTCGAGACGCACGGGCTCGGGATGTACGCCGGAACGCCGATGAAGCAGCCCGAGATCCAGACCGCCTTCAGCTACGCGGTGGGTGTCTGGCCGTATCAGTGGGGACCGCAGGGCGGCCAGAATCCCATGCTCACTCATCCGATGGTTATCAGCATGATCAACCACAATAATCCGGTTCTCTGGATCGACATGGGCACGTGGCCGAGCGACCAGTCGACGATCCCCGTGGAGCTGTACTACGACTCGGGGCACTGCAAGATCATCGCCGGCTACAACGACATGAACACCATCGATCCCGCGGACGACCAGTACCTGATCTACGATCCCTGGCCCAACTCGGGATCGCCGTACTGGAAGATGGCGAATCAGGTCATCGATCCCGTCGATATCTATCTGAGCGTCTGGGACGGCGTCGGAACCAAGGCTTCCTCCTGGGGAAGCATCAAGCAGCTGTTCGGCGACTGACGGTTGCTGAGGAGATGACGTTGACGAGAGGGCGGCCCCGGGCCGCCCTCTCAATTGCTGCGTGGCGCCGGCCGCGCCGGTCGGAACCCTACTCCACCTTCCCCAAGGGCATGATGTAGAGCGGCTCCTCCGGCCGGGTCATGCCGCACGCCTTTTTCAGCCACAGGTCCGTGAACGCGCCGACGGCGACCGTGCCTATCTTGAGGGCGTACGCCTGGAGGTACACGTTCTCGGCCGAATGTCCGAGGTCCATGCAGACGTACCGGTCGCGGCCGCGCTGGCCGTATTTCACCATCGACCGCTCGTACACCGCCGAATAGATGATCGCCGCGGACGCTGTCTCGAACATGCCCTGGTTGAAGGCGGCCTCGCTCACTTCCTTGCGCCGGTCCCCTTCGACGGTTCGCATGAGCTGATGCTTCTCCGAATCGTACCAGTAGATGCCGGGCGGAAGCCCCGTCACGTTGAACGCGGCGAGATAGAGATCGAGCGGATAGCGAGCTCCCGCGGAAGGCGCGGTTCGAAGGCCGCCGCGGATGAAGGCCGGAGCGTTCTCGCGGGTTTGCGTGATCCCGTAGGCTGCCCAGAGGAGCTGGGAAACCTCCGCCAGCGTCAGGGGGGCCGCAGCGTACGAGCGTATCGACCGCCGGTTCTTCAGGGCCGCCTCGACTGACACCGTCCCGTCGAAGCGCGGCGCGGGAAGCTCTATCACGGGCCCGGCCGGACGGCTTTCCGGAAACGTCTTCTCGATCGCTTCGAGCTTCAGCTGGAGGGCGGCCGTGACGGCCTGCCACCGGGCGCCGCTCCGAAGGGTCTCGAGATCCGGGTCCTGATTCAGCTGATCTCTTTCGAGGAACCCGGCGTCGATCGCCTTGAGCAGGTACGAATAGGCGAGATCCGGCTTGCCGAGACGGGCGCCTGCGCAGGCCGCGTTGTAGAAATCGTTGTAGCTGAACTCGCCCGATTTGAACGCCTGCTCGTACAGGGCGAGCGCCTCGTCCCATTTCTGGGCCATGAGCTTCGTTTCGGCCTCCCGCACGAGAGCGTCATACCCCTGCGCCAGGGAAGCGGAAGCGATCCCGAGAACGAAAAGGGCCAAAACAACAGCACGCATTCTCATCGAGGAACCTCCTGATTGCTGATATCGGTGATCTCAACGGCTATCGGGTCGATCGCGCGCCCCGGAAATCCGCAACGCAGATTCACGTTCGACGTGCCGAACGTAAAGTCATCCCCCCACACGACGCATTTCAGGCGCAATTGACGGCGGCGGGGCCAATACCCGGAACGCTGATTGGAGATGCTCTGGGACATGAGCCAGACGCTGCGGTCGACGCGCATGACTTCGATCGCGTTTACCCCGGGATCGGGGATGTAGCCGCGGTAGGTCCAATCGATGCTCCCCGAAGAGTCCGCGGCCAGAGTCGATGACGTCGCATACTGAACGATCGTTCGAGGATTGTGGACGGACACGCTATCCTCCGGGTCCTGCCAGTCGGTGAAAAGAAGATAGTGAGTGCCGCCCTGCGACATGACGAAGGGATTCTCCGCCTGGCCGCCGGTCGTTTGTCCTCCGACGCCCGTATCCAGGCGGCGGGTCGCGTCGATGAATCCCGCGCCCGTCCAATCCTTGAGATTCCCCGAGTATGCGACCGTGACGACGCCGTACTGATTGAGACTCTTCGCCGTGGCGAACATGACCCAGCGTTGATTGATCGAGTCCCAGGTGACGAACGGATCCCGGCACTGTTGATTGTATGAACCGGACGGCCCTCCCCAGGCGGTCCAGCATTCGTCGCATTCGTAGATGCAGCCGTCTCCCGACGTCCCGGGGCAATTGTTGTCCGGGCTGCGCGTCCAGGTCATGAGGTCGGCCGACGTCGCGAGACCGATCCGCTGTCTGGTCGCCGGATTGCCCGCGGGTCCGTCGATTCCCGTGTAGAACATGAAATAAGTTTCCCCCCTCTTGACGATGTGCGGCGCCCAGAGGCCGTGCGAATCCCATCCGTTCATGTTCGGGCGAAGGGCGACGCCGACGTAGCGCAGGCTCTGGAGGTCGGTCGAGGTGTAATGCTCGATGTAGCTGCCGGAGCCGTGACCCTCGGTGTGGAAGAAGAGATGGTACACGCCGCTCTCGTCCCTGATCCAGGCGTGGTCGGCGATATCGTCGTCCTCGTCGTTGATGGTCGGGAAATTCTCGTCGTAGGGATTCCCGTCCCCGTCATCATCGTCGATCTTCGACTGCAGGAAGACGGGGGCGGCGTGCTCGTCGCAGCAGATGCTTTCGGACGAGCCCTCGGGCGCGCGATCGCAGCCGGCGGCGAGAAACGAGGAGAAAGCCGCGGCCGCGGCCAAGAATACGAAGGAGAGTGTCCGGCGATTCATCTAACGCATTGTAGCATAGTGCGCGGTGCCGCTCAATACCGTCATGGATGCATCTATTACTTGTATAAGCCCTTTATCGCGCCCCAGGTCGAAGTTGTTGCGGCGGTCGTGCAGGGGCCGCCTATAATGAGATCCGTCCCTCTGATGGCTGCTTCCATTGGGTCCCCGAGGTTGCAGCCACGCATACCAATCATATTATGGACGCCGTGCTCTTCGATCCGGATGGTTCTCTCGACGCCGCTTGAGATCAAAAGCACATATTTCATGATCCATGTCCAATCCATTTGACAGCTGAATAATTTAGAATACTCAGCATAGGTAGGCGTAACATACAGTGTACCCCCCCCGGATAGCAGGGGGTTCCATGTTTCAGATATCGAGGCGATTCCGTTATCGCAGAAGGCATTCAATCTGAACGCGACGCCCCCCATGCCTCTGCTGCTCGGCCGAGCCCATACGTACATGGTGTGCTCCTGGACTCCGCCTTCGGGGCTCAGAATGCAATTCTGGGAGTGGTTTTCGTCCCAGGTCAGGCCCATGTAGCCCACGTCCGGAAGCTGGGCTGTCGCCGAGCCCGCTGCGAGCATCAGGGCAAGAGAAGTCAGCGCTAGCCATCTCATGCTTGATCCCCCCTCCGTCTGCGTGCACACATCTCCGAAAAGCGTATCCGAGTCATTCTTCCCCTGTACTTTCAAGATAATGGAGATGACTCCTCGCGTCAATAGTCCGAAAGAAGCCGAAGAAGGTGAAGGACGCGAATTCCATGTTACACTCTGTCCCGGACAATATATAATACCCGTACGCGAATGAAATAGATGGACGGCACGGCATAGACAGGAGCTGACCGTGGAAAGAAAGCCTCATTTCAGGGATGACGGCGTGCTGCACGCCACCATAAACGGCCACAGATTTCATCTCCGGCGCAAGGATCCGACGAAGGACAATTTTCTCTGGATCGACGGCCGACAGCCGCCGATCGTTCTCGATCGCACGGCGGCGGAGTTCGTCACTCATCTCATCGACGCCATGTGGCTCTATCAGCAGGGAGATGGAGACGAGTCCCGGGCGGTGATCGATTACGTCGTGGGCAAAGTGGCCGAGGAGCACTCGAAGGGACTCGTTCCGTGGAGAAAGGTTAAGCGCGAGCGAATCCTCGCCGACCTGAACAGGATCTTCGGCACCTTGATGAGCGTGGCGAACGGCGCCTGTCCGGTGGAGGCGGGCCTCGATCCGAAAGAGCTGAAATACGGAGATTGGCTCGCGCCGGCTCGCATGGATCTGGCCGTCACCTATCGATGCAATCTGGCATGCCCGAAGTGCTACGTCGGCGATCGAAAAGTCGACCGGGAGCTGAGCGCGGCGGAATGGGTCAAGGTATTCGAGGTACTATGGAAAGCGGGGATTCCGCAGGTCGTGTTCACCGGCGGAGAGCCGACGATGCGCGACGATATCGTGGAGCTCGTGGGCCAGGCCGACGAGTTCGTCACCGGACTTGTCACGAACGGCACGAAGCTCCTGGATCTCGCGCAGCCTCTGCGCGACGCGAGTCTCGACTATGTGCAGGTTACCGTCGAATCTTTCGATCCGAAGATACATGACCGGATAACGTGCGCAGAAGGCTCTCACGCCGAAACGGTTGCGGGCATCAAAAAAGGGCTGAGTGTGGGGCTGCAGGTCGTGACCAATACCACCCTCACGAGGACCAACGCGGCTTCATTCGGCGAGACGATCAAGTGGCTGCACGGCCTCGGCATTAAGAACGTCGCCTGCAACACGCTGATCTGCAGCGGGCACGGCGTCGAGCACAAGAAAGAGAACGGGCTCGGCGACGCGGAGCTCAAGGCGACGCTCGTCGCGGCATGCGAGACCGCCGAAAAGCTCGGGATGACGCTGCAGTGGTATTCTCC
>JAFNGP010000194.1 GCA_017885175.1 bacterium | reverse complement strand
CGCCGTGGCTGCTCACGCTGGCGGTATGCAACGGCGGCGAGGCCGATCTCGCGCTCGTGACGGACAGCGCGTACGTATTCTACGGGAGCAGGATCCCGCTGTCGCATGTCGCTCCGCTGGAGTTCGTCGAAGGGGGGCAGCTTCTCGAGGGAGGAAGCTGCAAGCACCTCGTATTCAAGGTATCGCCGACGCCCGACATTCCGGCGGGCGCGAATATCACGCTCCATGCACACGCGGGATTCGTGGAGAGCAACAGCTCCGAATACCGTGCCTTCGACACGAGACAGGCGGCTTCGGGCTCGGGAACGATTCGGGTTCAAGCGCCGGCGCAGATCAGAATCGCGCAGGTTGTAAACGAAGCTCATAGAACGCCATATGTTAATATCAATCAAGAGTTACCGGTATCATTTAATGTAATTAATGAAGGCGAAGCGCCGGCGGAGAGCATACGGGTGGCGCTCGAGCAATCGGGCTCTTCGGACATCGCGGATACCGTGCTCGTCATAGGCACGCTGGGCGGTGCGGCGTCGGCGTCCGATACTTTCAAGGTCACGGCGGGGACCGCGAGCGGGCNNCGCGATTATCCAGAGCCTCGCGGCGCTCGAGATACTATCGATCAGGCCTTCGCAGAGCGAAGTGAACGCCGGCCAGGCGGCCGATTGGACGGTGAGCGTCTCCTTCGCGAACCGGGGAGAGGCGCCTCTCGCGCTTGAGGCGCCCGCGGCGGGCGATCTCGCGTTCTCGCTCGAAGGCGCGAGGCGTTTCGATTATCTCGTTATCGCTCCCGACACGCTCGGTTCGGGATCGAGCGTATTCTCCCTTGCGGGGGAGGCGTCGGATTCGTTGATCTATCGTATCTCCTCGACCGGCAGCGATACGGGCACGGTTGCGATGAACGCCGGCGTCGGGTGGGCGGATATGAACGATCCGCTTCGCGATCCCGGCNNAGCGACGCCCCGAATAACGCGCTCTTTCCCAACACGTCGGTCGTCGATACCGCTCAGGCATTCAATGTGACCGTCCGCGTCGAGAACACGGGCGGGGACGATCTCGACAGCGTCGCCGTGCGCCTCGCCTCGAGCGGCGCCACGCGGACCGCGATCGTCGGCGATTCGCTCGTCTACGTCGCCTCGAAATCGGAAAAGGATCTTGTCTTTTCGATCGTCGCCGCTTCGACGCCCGCGAGCGAGATATTGACCGCGTCGATTATCCACGCGGTTTCGGTGAACACCGGGGAGCGGGTCTATCCGGCCCAGGCGGCGGAATCGGTAGAGAATCTCCGCATAGAGCTTCCGGCGCTCCTTTCGTGCGTCATTTCGGTCACGGCGCCATCGGGCGCGCGTGACGACACCCTCTCGACCGGCCAGACATTCGTCGTCACCGCGGTCGTCGCGAACGAGGGGCAGGCGCTCGTCGATACGACGGGAGAGGTGACGCTCGCGCTCCCGGCGGCCGTGCGTCTCGCGAACCCGGCGGAGCCGCTCGTGAAGCGCCTCGGGGCCCTCGGGGCCGTTTCCTGGACCCTCGTCGCGCCCGCGACGCCGTCGCAGGATACCGTGAGGGCGCGCATCAGCGGCGTCCCGGACGACGTCAACACGGCTGCTCAGGCGGCCGTTCGCCTGATCGAGTCCGGCGTGGCGCTCCGGACCGAGGAAGCGGCTCGGGTGAGCGGCTGCGCGATCGCGATCACGGCCCCGCTGGGCGCCGTCGACGGGACGCTTTCGACCGATCAGGATTTTGCGGCGCAAGCGGTGCTGATTCCCTCGGCGAACGCCGATTCCGTATGGATCGAGCTCGCGGCGCCGGCGGGATTTTCCGTCATCGGCGAGCGGACGCGATTCATCGGCAGGGGGACGGGAACGCCGAAAACGATCGATTGGGTCATGAAGGCTCCGCTCGGCCGCGTCGACGCCGACACGCTCATCGTTCGCGCGGGCGGCACGGATATCAATTCCGGCGGCGCCATCGGGACGTGCCGCGTCGTTGTGCCCGTTCACGTGCAGGTCAAGCCGTCGCTCGCCCTCAGCGCCCGAATCTCGGGACCGGACGAGGCCCTCGACGGATCCATTTCGGTCAGTCTGCCGTTCACGATCGAGGCGACGGCGGCGAAATCGGGAGAAGCGGCGATCGACACGACGGGCGCGCGGATCGAGCTCGTGTTGCCCGCCGGACAGGGGTACACGCTCGACGGCGCGCAGGAAACGTATCGCAAGCCGTTCTACCCGGGGCAGATCGTCGTGTGGAACGTCAAGGCCCCCGCGGCGCCGACCTCCCCGGGGAATATCGAGGCGAGGCTGGTCGAGCCGTACGCGACCGACGTCAATACGAACGTTGCGTGCGAGATCTCGACCGGGGCGGCGTTCATTCCCGTTCAGACTGAGGCGGGCGCCGTTCTGATATCGAACATATCGCTCGCGGATTCGATACCTCCGTTCGTCGTTCCTCAGGGCGCGCGGGGCGTTCCCGTGATGCGGATCATCCTGAGGAACGCCTCGGGTTTCACGATCGGTCTCGACACGCTCTACGTCGCGATCGAGGACGGCCGGGGAAATCTCGCCGCGGATCCGGCCCGGTCGGTCGAGTCGCTGTCGCTCGCGGCGAACGGATCGACGTTCGGGGCCGCGGTCGCGGGCCTCAATCCCGTGCCGATCTTCGTCGGACACGCTTTTACCTTGCTGCCCGGCACCGCCGACACGCTGCTTCTCGAGGCCGATATCGGCTCGCGGGCGAGCGCCGGAGAGATCAGATTCGAGATCGAGCGGAGCGCGGACGTCGTCATCTCCGTCAGCGCTTCGGGCGCGCGGATCGGGGTCTCTCTCGAGCTCGACGGCGGCGACATCGCGGGGCATTTC
>JAFNGP010000193.1 GCA_017885175.1 bacterium | reverse complement strand
GTGCGTCCTCGTCGAAGAAGCTCACGTGGGGTCCGCCCATAACGACTGTCGCCCCTACGCTCTTGGCGTCCTTCGCGATCTTCATCGTGTTCGAGTATCGAGCCGTGTCGGCGGATATGCCCACGATATCGAAGCCGGCGAACGGGAACTGCTTCCATCTCTTCTTCTCGATGTTGAAATCGATGATTTCCACGTGGTGATCGGTGAGAAGCGCAGCCATGTATGCGAGACCGAGAGGGGGTCGGCTGAGGCCCATGCTGTAATAGCCCATGCCGACGGGTGGGTTCACGAATAGAATTCTCATTATCCTTCTTTCATCTAAGATACCTCGCAGGGATTATTTGATCGGAAATAATAGCACGGGGTATTTTAGCGGCCCAAGCCGTTCAGCTATTTACTGTTAACCTAAACTATCATTTATTTTGATATTAGTCAACACGAAAAATATGGCTTTAACCGCAATTTCGGACGCATGAATCGTGCCGCTAAATGCTTTCCGGTTGCCCGCGCCCTGGCAAAGGCGTACCTTATTCAATCAGCGATGGCTTTCGAAATCTGGAATAACCCCCTGGCCTCGGGCGGACAGGAAGCGCGGGAGATCCTTCTCGGGCATTTCGGGCTGCCTCCGGGGAGCCCGGAGCTCGGGATGCTGCGCGCCATCGTGACGAGCTATTCGAATCTGCCCTACGAGAACCTCACGAAGATCATCAAGAAATTCACGGCGGGCTCGGCCGAAGAACGTCTGCGCGGCCCGGTCGAAGTCGTGCGAGGCTACGTCGATCGTCATACCGGCGGGACGTGCTTCTCGCTCACGTATTGCCTCGGCTCGATCCTCGCGAGCGCCGGTTACCGGTGCTACCCCGTCATGGCCGATATGAAGCAGCCGAATATTCACTGCGCTCTCGTCGTCGAGATGAACGAGCGCAGGTACCTCGTCGATCCCGGCTACCTCGTCGGCGAGCCGGTCGAGCTCGCGGGAACGCCCGTGCGGATAGAGACGACCTTCGGCGTCGTCGAGATCAGGCCGCGGGAGGGCGAGCGCTACGATCTCTTCACGCTCGACGGCGGGGACAGAAAGTGGCGATACACCGTGAGGACGGCCGCCGTATCGCATACGGAGTTCATGCGATACTGGCAGGACTCGTTCTCTCTCCCGATGATGAACAATCTTCTTCTCACGCGCCTCACGCCGCACGGGCATCTCTACATCAAGAATCACCATCTCCGCATGAAGGGCGCCCACGGCAAGGTGAACGAGAACATCCGGCAGGGCTTCGAATCGCGCATAGCTGCCGATTTCGGCATCCCGCCCGACGTGACGGCGCAGGCGCGCGAGCATCTCGAGACGTTGAAGCGTTCGTGGCGCGCGCGGGAAACCGCGGGGCGGGAAAAGGCATAGGGATTCATGGCGCACCCGAAAGCAGGGAAACCGAAAGAAGGGGCCCCGGTGAAGCTCCTCGCCGCGGTGCTCGCGAGCCGCGGCTTCGATTTCGAGAGTCTTCTGTTCCCGATGCTCGAAGAGCGTTTCGGGAGAATAGATCATCGCGGCGCGGTCCACCCGTTCGACGGGACCGATTACTACGAAAGCGAGATGGGCCCTTCTCTGGGACGGCTCGTCGTCTCCTTCGAGCCGCTCTGCGAAGCGACGGATATCGTGCAGGTGAAACTCGATACCGCCGCGATAGAGGAGGATCTATCGGGGGACGGCGGGCGCCGAGTGAATATCGACCCCGGCTATATGGATTACTATAAAATAATTCTCGCTTCGTTCAAGGAGGGTCCGCAGAAGATATATCTCGGCGAGGGAGTCTATGCGGATCCCATTCTCCTTTTCTTCGAGGGGGAATACGGGCCGCTCCCATGGACTTTTCCCGACTTCAAATCGGGCATATACCGGGACGACCTCCGGGAGATCCGCGCTCTTTACAAGAAAGCGCGGCGGGAAGAAAATGAGAAAAGCGGCGGATTACCTATTGACGCCGCCCCGTGATTATGGCACAATATTACCGAGAATCTAACTCTCTCAGCGGGCATACTCCCGACTCCGCGAGGACAAGGAGTATGCCTCGTTTATTTTCGGCTTCGTCGGGAGCGCGGGTGTGACCGGGGTAACGCTTTCGGGCGACCAATTCATCCTCTTAGTCCTTCTCCTCAAGATGGGCATTATGGCGGCGCTCGCGGGCGCCCTCATCACGTCGAGCTTCTTCAAGCGGCTCATCTTCCTCGACACNNCGGCGGTGCGCGTGCTCGTCGGCTATGAAGGGATGGACCTGTCCCTCTCCGGCGCGTTCCTCGTCGGACTGCTCGGCGGCATGGTGCCCGGATCGGCCGTCGGATTCTTCGTGGGCCTGCCGGCGCTGCTCCGCGGCGAATGGGCGACGCTCCCCTTCCTCGTCCTCTGCGGGCTGAGCGGCGGGATTATCCGGGCGCGCACGCGCGACCGCGACGAGTTCTGGGGCGTCTCTCCGATTTTTCTGAACAATATCGCGCGGTCGTGGCGCGTCTTCGCCGCCGAGCGGCGGATCGACGCGCGCGCGGCGATCATGCTGACGCTCACGGCGCTCGAAGCCGCGCGGACGCTCGCGGGCGACCGCGCGCCGTCGGCGCTCTTCATCTTCCATCCCGATCATTTCTGGGTGACGCTCTGCGTCTGGCTCACGACGCTCGTGTGCGTCGGCATCCCGCTCAAGATCTGGAACAACACGCGCGTCGAGGCGCTCCTCGAGGAGCAGCGCTCGGCCGCCGCGCAGGCGCGCTTCGACGCTCTCAGGAGCCAGATCAATCCGCATTTTCTCTTCAATGTGCTGAACGCGGCGACCTCGCTCATCTGGAGCGAGCCGGAAAAGGCCCGGTGGATCCTCGTCAAGCTCTCGAGCATTCTCCGGCG
>JAFNGP010000192.1 GCA_017885175.1 bacterium | reverse complement strand
AGGAGCTCCTTGTCCTGCGTGTCGACGAAATCGGCGGGGTCGGTCGTCGATTTGTCGAAATCCTTGTCGAGGACGATTCCCTTCTTCGTGATGCAGTAGACGAAGCACTGGCTGCACATGATGCAGTTGCCCCAGTTCCGCTCGATGCGGCGGACCATTCGCTTCTTGTCCTCGCGGTACTCGTCGACGATCGTGATGGCGCCCGCCGGGCAGACCTGGCCGCACGCGCCGCACCCGACGCAGTCGTCCGGCACGTAGGTCGGCACGCCGCGGAAATGCTCCGGCACGACCGGCGGCGTCTTGGGGAACTTCGACGTGTAGGGGCCCTTGATCAGGGCCTCGATCGCGAATTTCAGCTCTCTCAGTTTCGGATAGCGCATGCCGTCACAAACTCCCGTTCCCTGCTCACGCCTTGTCTTCCGCGCCCTCGCGGTCCTCGGCGTACTTGTCGCTCACGCTCTTGTCCCACAGCTTGATGCCCGACCGGTGGGCGGCGCGCGATATCGCGTGGGCCGCCGTCGGCGAGGTGATGAGAATGAACCATATGCAGAGGAGCGCCTTGATCGTGATCGCGCCGAACCCCGTGAAGAAGAAGACGCTGAGAAGGATCAGGGCCGTGCCCAGCGTGGCGCACTTCGTCGCCGCCTGGAGACGGTTGTACACGTCCGGGAGCCGCACGAGCCCGATGCACCCGAAGAGGTCGAACGCGATTCCGACGGAGAGGAGCACGTATCCGATGAACTCGCTACTCATCGAAGCCCCTCCCCTCGAGATACTTGGCGAGCGCCAAGGTGCCGATGAAGTTGAGCAGCGCCCACGAGATGCCGATGTTCATGTAGAGGTCCCGCTTCGTGATGATCGAGAAGATCGCGCAGAAGCCGACCATGAGAATGCCCATGATATCGATCGCCACGGTGCGGNNCGGGCGCCGTCGGCCCCTTCCCGACGCGGTAGAGGCACATGAACATGCAGAGAATCAGAAGTGCGATGAATACGTTCACTCGAATATCCTTTCCAGATATTTCTCGAAGCTCGCGACTATGATCTCCGTGTCCTTCTGGATATCGGCGGACTGGACGTTTATCCAGTGAATGTACAGATGGTCGCCGATCATGTCGACGGTCATGGTGCCCGGCGTGAGCGTGATCGAGTTCGCGAGGAACGTCCTGCCCATGTCGCTCTTCAGCTTCGTGCGCACCTTGACGATGCCGGGCTTGATCGGAAGATAGAGATTGAGGACGCGGTACGCGACGTCGAAATTCGCCTTGATCAGCGCCCAGAGAAACACCCAGAAATAGCAGAACAGCCAGAAGAAGCGCCGCGGATGAAACACCCGGACGCCTTCATAGGGGAAGATGTCTCCGAGCAGGAGCTCGGCGAGAAGCGCCACGACGACGCCGACGAGCAGCTCCTGCGGCGTGAACGACCACGTGAGGAGCAGCCAGATTGCGTAAATGATGAGAAAGTGAATGAAACGCTTCATTCTTTCACCCGCCGAGTATATATCCCATGTACGAAAGCTTGTCGAGCAAGGCGTCGCGCGCGGCCTGGAGAACGCTCTGGTCGATGAACGGATACGCGACTCCGAGGCCGATGCAGAGAACCGCGAGCACCACGAGAGGGAACGTCATGGCGAACGGCGCTTCCTTGATATTGACGAACCGCGCCGGAAGCTGTCCGAAGAGCACGAACCGCTGGAGCTTGATGAACGACAGCAGCGTCATGAAGGCGACGAGCACGGCGATCGCGCCGTACACGTANNATCGAGAGCGAGGCGATCGAGCAGGTCGCGCCGGTCACCGGCATCTTCCGGATCAGGCCGCCCATCTCGTAGCGGTTCCTCGTTCCCGTGCGGTACTCGAACGAGCCCGAACAGAGGAAGAGGAGCGATTTGAACACGGCGTGGTTCACCATGTGGTAGATCCCGCCGAAGAGCCCCATCGCCGCGACGGCCGGCGGCACGTTCGGGTTGAGCCCGAGGCCGAGCCCGAGCATGACGTAGCCCATCTGGCTGATCGAATGGTACGCGAGCATNNAATCGGACTGGCCGACGGCGAGGAAAACGCCGACCACCATCGAAAGGGCCCCGAGGAACATGAGAATGCCGGCGACCGCCGCGTTCGGGCCGATCACGTTGAACATCAGGCGGGCGATCGCGTACACGCCGATCGCCTTGATGAGCACGCCGGAAAGCATCGCCGAGATCGGNNGCCGGGGCGCTCGGGTGCGCGTCGGGCAGCCACGCGTGGAACGGCACCGTCGACGCCTTGAGGCCGAAGCCCATGATGAACATCGCGATGACGAACGCGACCGCCTTGTTGATTCCGAGAATCTCGATCTGCCGCGCGAGATCGGGCATGTTGAGGGTGCCCGTCATCGAATAGAGAAACGCGATGCCGAAGAGAATCACCGTGCTGGCGACGCTCCCGAGGATGAGATACTTGAACGACGCCTCGAGCTCCTCGTGCTCGCATCCGAATCCGACGAGCGCGTAGGACGCGATCGAGGCGATCTCGAGGAACACGTATATATTGAAGAGATCGCCCGTGATGACGACGCCGTTCATCCCGGTGAGCATGAGGAGGAAGAGCGAATAGTACTTCGGCTTCGCCGTATACGTCGTCATGTACTTGATCGAGTAGATGATCGAGAGAAACGCGATGACGTTGACGATGACGAGCATGAGCGAGCTCAACCCGTCCGAGATGAGGAGGATGCCCCACGGCGCCGGGAACCCGCCGACCCGGTACGCGAACGGCTGCTCGAAGAGCGTCAACACCGCGAGGACGGCAAGGGTCCCCGCCGCGACAAACGCGATGTAATCGGCCGCCTTCTTGTTGATCTTCGTCACGAGAAG
>JAFNGP010000191.1 GCA_017885175.1 bacterium | reverse complement strand
GAACTCGATGAGCTCGCCGAGCAGCATGAAGCCGGTGTCGTCGGAGACGCGCGCGGCTTGTTGCATATTGTGAGTGACGATGACGATCGTGTAGTTGTACTTCAGCTCGCGCATCAGCTCCTCGATGCGCGCCGTCGCCTGGGGATCCAGGGCGGAGCAGGGCTCGTCCATGAGGAGGACGTCGGGCTTCACGGCGAGNNAGCCTCGCGATGCAGAGGCGCTGCCGCTGCTCGAGCGACAGCCTGAGCGCGGACGAGCGCAGCTTGTCCTTGAGATCGTCCCAGAGGAGCACGCCCCGGAGGCTGCTCTCGACGGTCGCGTCCAGTTCGCTTCGGGAGGTCCTCGCGCCGCGGATTTTCACGCCGAACACGATATTCTCGTATATGGAGAGGGGGAACGGATTGGGCCTCTGAAACACCATTCCCACTTTCTTTCGCAGCGCGACCAGGTCGGTGTCCGGGGCGAGGATGTCGAGATCGTCGATGAGCGCGTGCCCTCCGGTGCGGACGCCTTCGATCAGGTCGTTCATTCGATTGAAGACGCGCAGCAGGGTGGACTTCCCGCATCCCGACGGGCCGATGATCGCGGTTATCCGGTTCGCCTGAAAGGCCGCGTTCACGTTTATCAGGGCGTGAAAGCCGCCGTACCAGAGATTGAGATCTTTCGTGGTGATTTTGTCCGTCATCCGAATCTTCCCCGGATATAGTCGTCGGTGCGGGTGTCCCTCGGCGCGGTGAAGATCTTGTCGGTCTTGTCGATCTCGATCAGCTCGCCGCTCAGGAAGAACGCCGTCCTGTCTCCGACCCGCGCCGCCTGCTTCACGTTGTTCGTCACCAGGATCAGGGTGTATTGCTGCTTGAGCTTGAGCATGGCGTCTTCCACCTTCGCGGTCGAGATGGGATCGAGTCCCGAGCAGGGCTCGTCGAAGAGAATCACCTCGGGCTCGACCGCCAGGGTCCGGGCGATGCACAGGCGCTGCTGCNNGCTGCTGCTGCCCGCCGGACAGCTTGAACGCCGACTCGTGCAGGCGGTCCTTGACCTCGTCCCACAGGTACGCGCGCCGCAGAGCTTCTTCCACGCGCTCCGAGAGCCTGCTTCTGTCGTGAAGGCCGTGCATCCGCGGTCCATACGCCACGTTGTCGAATATCGAGAGCGGGAGCGGCAGCGGCAGCGCGAACACGGTGCCCACTTTCCTGCGCAGGCTCTCGACGTTCATCTTCCTGATATTTTCGCCCTCGAGTTCCACCGTTCCGTTCATCTTGAAATTCAGCTGCAGGTCGTTCATGCGGTTCAGCATCCGCAGAAAGGTCGTTTTTCCGCTGTTCGACGGCCCGATCACGGTCAGTATTTCATGGGCGAAGACCTCCATGCTCACGCCCCGCACCGCGTGAACGGAGCCGAACCGGATGTCGAGGTTGTCGATCTTGAATATCACCATTTTTTCTTCATCCTGAACTTGTATCGAATGATGATCGCGACGAGGTTCATGAACAGCACGAGCGCGAGCAGCACGAACGCGGTGCCGTACCGTATCTTCTCGTCGACGTTCGGCACCTGCGTCGATATAACGTAGAGGTGGTACGGCAGCGCCATCACCTGATCGAAAATCGAGCCGGGGAGCAGCGGCAGATAGAAGGCGGCGACGGTGAAAAGGATCGGCGCCGTTTCGCCGGCCGCTCTTCCCAGGCCCAGGATCGTCCCCGTCAGGATGCCCGGGATCGCGTTCGGGAGCACGATGTGCTGTATCGTCTGCCATTTGCTCGCGCCGAGAGACAGGCTCACCTCGCGGAACGACTGCGGGACGCTCTCGAGCGCCTCGCGCGACGCCGTTATGATCAGCGGCAGGATCATGATGCCGAGCGTGAGGGAGCCCGAAAGGATCGAGGCGCCGAACTTGAAGAAGACGACGAAGAGGGCCAGTCCGAAAAGCCCGTACACGACCGAAGGGACGCCCGCGAGGTTCACGATGGAGAGCTTGATGAGCCGCGTCAGCAGATTGTCCTTGGCGTACTCGCTCAGGTAGATGGCGGCGAGAAGCCCGATCGGCAGGGCGAAAACGATGGCGCCCCCCACGAGATACAGCGTTCCGACGATCGCCGGGAATATGCCGCCCGCGCGCATCCCCTGCCGCGGAACGTCCGAGAGGAACTGCCAGGTGATGGCCGGAAGCCCCTTCTGGACGATAACCACGACGACGAATCCGACCAGAAGCAGGATCAGGGCGTTCGCCATGAACAGAAGGGAAAATGCGATTCGTTGCGTCCGATACGGATTCATCGTCATTGCCTCTTGTGGAGGAACAGGTCAGCCGTCACGTTGATCGCGAAGCTGATCACGAACAGCACGATGCCGATCGCGAAGAGCGCGAAATAGTGCTCGCTCCCGATCACCGCTTCTCCCATTTCGGCCGCGATCGTCGCGGTCAGCGTCCGCACCGGCACGAAGAGGCTGTGCGGTATCACTGCGGCGTTCCCCGTGATCATCATCACGGCCATGGTCTCGCCGATCACCCTGCCGATCCCGAGCATGATCGCGGCGAGGATGCCGCTCGAGGCCGCCCGCAGCATCACGCGCCATATCGCCTGCCAGTGCGTGGCGCCCATCGCGAGCGCGCCTTCCTTGTACGTCTTCGGTATCGAGTACAGGGCGTCTTCGGCTATCGAAACGATGGTGGGCATCGCCATGAACGCGAGCATGATCGAACCGGAGAGCGCGGTGAGTCCCGTCGGCAGGTGGAACACCGTCTTCACGAGGGGCACGAGCGTGACCATTCCGATGAAGCCGAGAACGACGCTCGGTATGGCCGCGAGCAGCTCTATTCCCGCCTTGAGGATCTCCTTGAGCCGTTTCGGAGCGATCTCGGCGATATAGATCGCGCAGCCGACGCCGATGGGAACGGAGATGAGGGCGGCTCCGAACGTCACGACGAGCGAGCCGAGTATCAGGGGGAGTATTCCCAGGAGCGGCGGTTCCGAGATAGGGTACCAGCTCTTGCCCGCGAGGAATGCCGAGGGGCTTATCGACTGGAATACGGCGAGCCCCTCTCTCAGCAGAAACAGGAAAATCAGAACGACGAAAAATATCGAGGCCAGCCCGCAGAGGAGAACAAGCTTCTCGATTATGAATTCCCGCAATTTGCGCATGGACGCTATTTGATCACCGGTACGAAATCGGTTTTCCGAACGATTTCCTGACCTTCGCTTGAGAGCGCGAAATCTATGAATTTCTTGATCAAGCCCTGGGGCTCGCCGTTGGTATACATGAGGAGGGGGCGCGAGATCGGATACGAGCCGTTGATGATGTTCTCGATCGTGGGCGTCACATAGGGGGACTGCGCGTCCTTGGCGATCGACACCGGCTTATGTTTATTGGAGATATAACCCATGCCATAGTAGCCGATGGCGGCGGAATTTCCCGCCACCTCGTCGGCGATCGCCTGCGAGGAGGAAAGCATCAGCGCGCCCGGCGCGAACTCTTCCTTGCTGGTCTTGCTCATCTTCCGGAGCACGTGCTCCTTGAAATAGACGTGCGTGCCGGAGTTCACCTCGCGGGAGAGCACGACGATCCGTTCGTCCGCGCCGCCGACTTCCTTCCAGTTGGAGAGCTTGCCCGAGAAGATGCCCGCCAGCTGGTCCATGGTGAGCTTGTCTACGGGATTTTCCGGATTCACCACGACGGCGAGACCGTCCAGCGCCACCTTGATCTCGTACGGGTAGACGCCCCTCTTGTTCGCCAGGGCTATTTCCTTTTCCTTGATGTTTCTCGAGCTCATCGCGCAATCGCAGGTGCTGCTGATGAGGCTCGAGAGTCCGGTGCCCGAGCCGCCTCCCGTGACCGCGATGAAATTGCCGGGATTCCTCTCCATGAATAACTCGGCCCACGCCTGTCCGAGATTGACCATCGTATCCGAGCCCTTGATCTGTATCGAATTCTTGTGCGATCTTCCGCAGGCCGCGAATATGAAGAGCATCAGAAAAAGAAGCGCTTTCCTAGACATCGCGACCTTTCTTTTTCCCTCGATACATTGAGTTATTCCCGCGCTGAACACCGATGACGCCGGCAGTGCCCGTTCCTGAGTTTTCCTAACGTATCCTATTTTCGCTCGGGACGCAAGACGGCTTTTAGCGAAACGCCGCCCTCACTTATTCTCGCGCAGCCGCTTTCGCATGCTCTCGACCAGCGGACGGGAGCCGACGTAGAGGGCGGTCCGGTGGTGCGGGGATTCGGGCTTGATGTCGAGGATATCGTTTCCCGCCTCGTCGATCGCCGCGCCCCCCGCTTCCCTCGCGATAAAGGCGGCGACGTTCGCCTCGTAGAGAAGGCGCAGCTTTCCCTTCGGGCGGTTTCTGTCCGGCCGGGGATGGTTCACGATCGCCGGATACATAAACATTCCGCCGTTGGAGAGCAGGCGATGGAAATCTCCCGCGAGCGCTCCCATATAGCGGAACGCGTATTTCGCCTCATGCTCCTCGATCCAGCTCCGGACGTCCGCGGAAAAGTTCGTGCGGTTGGAGGCGTTGAAGGAGAGCTCCCACTCCCTCGGGTCTTCGGGCAGCATCAGCCGTTCGGAATTCTCGGGCCTGACGTACGTCATCGTCTCGTCGAGATGGAAGCGGAATACGCCGGTGTCGGCGAGAGCGAGGGTGAAGACGCCGTTCGGGATAAGGAATATTCCCGCCGCGCGGAGCTCGGCTCCGCTCCGCAAGCGGCCGTCTTCGGGCCCTTCCAGGTTCCTCTTCGCGACCGCGAACATGAAGCCGACGGGCAGGTTGTGCTTGATGTTGCTCGACCCGTCGAGCGGATCGTAGTAGATGAAGTAGCGGCCGCCGTCCTCGTTGAGACGGATCGGCTCGGGCTCCTCCTCCGTGACGGCGTAGATCACCTGATTCGAGCGTCGAAGATAGTGCAGGACGATCGCATCGGCGATGTCGTCCATCTTCATCACGTTTTCGTCCTGGCAATTCACCGCTCCCGCTTCGCCCATCATGTTCTTGAGCGAACCGGTCTGGTAGAAGTACTGGATGTATTTGGCGGCCGTCTGAATCGCTTCGAGGAGCACGAGGAAGTTGTAGCTTCGGTTGTGGCGCTCCTGGTGGTGGAGCATGAAATCCATGAAGCTCTGTTCAAGTTTCATGCTCCACCACCATTCCCTGATCTATCCGCCGAACTGATATCCGAACGCAAAGTAGAATATGGGTCCCCACGTGACGTCCGCGTCGCTGTTTCCGCCCGACGGCTGGGTGATGAAGCCCAGCTCGCCGACGAGGGCGTTCTTGCTGTTCGCGAGCGGCTTTATGACTTCAAACAGGCCGCCGACGCCCAGGCCGTTCACGCCGTCGGTGTACGCGTCGCTGCTGCTCATCTGGTAGCCGAAAGCGAGGCCCGGACGAAGAATCCATCCGCTCTGCAGCGGGAACCGTCCCTTCATGGTCGCTCCGAGTGTCGTGACCGTGACGCCGTAGTCGTCTCCCCACGCGGTGACGGAGGGAAACGCCATTTGCAGAAAGCCGCCGATCGAGAGCTTGGGGGCCACCATGGCGTCGAAGTACGCGTTCGCCAGAAAGCCCATATTCGTATCGAGCGACATCGACTCGACCGTCACCGAGCCCGGCATCAGCAGGCCGCCCTTGACGGTGATACTCCATTGCTGTTCCTGAGCATGGCCGACCGAAACCGACAGGGCGACGAGGACCATACATGCCAAACCAATGCGCAATGCTCTCATGCCGACCTCCCAATGCTGGTGCCAACGAACCGAGCTTGTTTGAACGTCGGGGCCGAGCCTATCGGAACCTCGAAATCATGTCAAGCGCTCATCGGCTCTTGTCCGGGTACGGCGGCGGCGGCGGCACGCTCGGCGGATTCGCCTTCAGGAGGCCGAGCACGACCTCGATCGCCTTGTCCAGCTGCTGGTCCACGCCGTCGAACTCCTTCGCGGGATCGTTATCGACGTAGATGTCCGGCTCGACGCCCGTGCCCTCCATGATCCACTCTTTTCCCCCGGCGTCGTATCGCGAATACTCCGGCTTCATGAGAAATCCCCCGTCGAGCAGCGGCAGGGATCCGCGGATCCCGACGACTCCGCCCCATGACCGCTTTCCGATGACCGGACCGATCTTGTACTTCTTGAACCGGTAGGCGACGATGTCCCCGTCGGAGGCGGAAAATTCGTCGAGCAGCATCACCTTGGGGCCGACGATCGTTCCGTCGGGGTCGGGGCTGTACGCCGTGTTTCGCGCGATATCGATCATCGCCACCTCTCGCCGGAGGCGCTCGATGATCTGGAGGGACACGTTCCCTCCGCCGTTTCCGCGCACGTCGACGATCAGCGCATCCTTGCGAATCTGCGGATAGTAGTATTTCACGAACTGGTTCAGCCCGTCCGCCCCCATGTCCGGGATGTGCACGTACCCCACGCGGCCGCCGGTGGCCTTCGAGACCTTCTCGAGATTTCGCTGGACCCAGTTGTAGTAATACAGATCCCGCTCGTCGGCCGTCGGAATGACCGTGACGTTCCGCGCGCCCGCCTCTTTCGGAGAGGAGTTGACGGTCAGCGAGACCTGTTTGCCCGCGGTGTTCCACAGGGCCTCTTGTATGTCTTTCATCTCCGCGGTCGATTCTCCGTTGACGGCGATGATGTAGTCGCCCGGCTTCACGTCGACGCCGATCTCCGTCAGCGGAGAGCGCAGATTCTCGTCCCAGTTCTGGCCCCGGAGAATTTCGGAAATCCGGTAATACTTCGACGAGGCGTCGCGCGCGAGCTTCGCGCCGAGCAGCCCCTGCTGCACGCGGTCGGCCTTCGGGTAATCCCCTCCGCCGACGTAGGCGTGGCCGATGTTGAGCTCGCCGATCATCTCGCCGATGATATAGGTCAGATCGGCGCGGTGATTCACGTAGGGCAGCAGAGCCCCGTAGCGGGTCCGCATGAGCGGCCAGTCGACGCGGTGAAGCGACGGATCGTAGAAGAAATCGCGCATCTGGCGCCAGCACTCGTTGAAGATCTGATTCCATTCCGCCGTGCGGTCCAGGACCACCTGCATGTCCGAGAGGTTCAGCTTCTCGCTCAGGTCGATCTTGCCGGTCGGGAGATCGATGATGGAGTAGGATGCTCCCTGCGCGACGAGCATCTTCTTGCCGTCCGCGGAAATCTCGTACCCGGCGACCTCGCCGAGTTCGGTTTCCTTCTGCTTGTCGAGCTCGTACAGGACGAGCTGCGTCTTCGGGTCCTTCCTGCCGTGTCTCAGGTAATAGAGCTTGTCGCCCACGCAGGCGAGGGCGTCGTAACCGGAGGGCGTCACCGGGATAACGGCGATTCGCTCCTGGATCCCGTCGCCGTCGACCACGACCGGTTCGGGCTTCTTCGTCTCTTCCTTTTCCTTCGCGTCCTTTGCGTCCTTCTCCTTCTTTTCCTTGTCCGGCGCGGTACCGACGCTCACCTCGTCGCTCTTGGGAGCGAACGGAGAGGGGGTGGATTTCGCCAGGGTGACGAGGTAGATGCGCGCCATGTCCACGTAGACGTGATTCCATTCCGTCTGCCCGTACGTCGGGCTGAAGCTCCGGTCAGAGACGAAGAAGAGGTACTTGCCGTCGGGGCTGAACGCCGGACTGAAGGACGAGAACCATCCGTCGGTCACCTCGACGGTCTTTTTCGAATCGAGCGAGTAGAGCTGGATCGTGGTCATGCGCAGCTCTTCGGGCTTCGCGTAGGCGATCCACCGGCTGTCCGGAGACCATGCGTAGTCCGTTATCTCGAAGGCGGTCGCCTGGGCCACGAGGGTCACGGCCTTCGAGTCGAGATCCACATACTGCAGGTTTTGCTTCCTGTCGGACCACAGGAGCTTCTTGCTGTCGGGCGACCAGACGGCCCGGTACTTGTACGTATCCCCGCCGTTCGTGAGGCGGACGCTCTTGCCGCGCCCGTTCTGCGGCACGAGGTACAGCTCGTCTTCGCCGGAGGCGTCGGAGACGTAGGCGATCCACGCGCCGTCGGGCGACCATTTCGAGTTTCTCTCGTGCACTCCGGGCGTCGCGGTCAGGTTCCGGACATTTCCGTACTTCGCGGGCACGGTGAATATGTCGCCTCGCGCGCCGAAGAGAGCGCGGCTGCCGTCGGGCGCGATCTCGAAGTTCGTGATTTCCCCGCTGACGTCGCGGAGTCCGCCCCGGCCTATCGCAAAGTCCTCCTGAATCGCTACGGCCACGCGCCGGACCCGCTCGGTCGCGAGATCGAGGACGTGGATGTACCCGCCGTTCTCGAAGACGATCGCGCTGTCCCCGAGGGACGGGAATTTCACGTCGTACTCGCTGAAATTCGTGAGCTTGCGGGTTTGTTTCGTGCCGATATCGATCGAATACAGGTTCATCCGCCCCGTTTCCTCGCGATCGGAGACGAAATAAACGGTGTTGCCGCGGAGCATGGGA
>JAFNGP010000190.1:11053-11263 GCA_017885175.1 bacterium | reverse complement strand
ACGACGAGGATCGCGAGAACGAGGGGGACATCATCATGGCCGCGGAGTTCGTGACCCCCGAGAGCATCAACTTCATCGCGCGGCACGCCCGCGGGCTCATCTGCGCCGCGCTCGACGAGGGGCGCGCCGACGAGCTTCGCCTCGGTCTCATGGTTCAGGAAAACACCGCGAAGATGGGCACGCCGTTCACCGTCTCCGTCGACGCGGTTC
>JAFNGP010000190.1:7136-11044 GCA_017885175.1 bacterium | reverse complement strand
TTTCCGCTCAGGGCGGCGCGGGGAGGGGTGCTCCGCCGCGCGGGGCACACGGAAGCGGCCGTCGATCTCACGCGGCTCGCGGGGCTCGGGAGCGCGGGCGTGCTGTGCGAGATCATGGCGGAGGACGGCTCGATGGCGCGAATACCCGAGCTCGTCGAAATCGCGAAGAAGCACGATCTCAGGATCATCACGATCTGCGACCTCATCGAGTACCGCCGCCGCATGGAGAAGCTCGTGCGCCGCGTCGCCGAGGCGAGCCTCCCGACCCGGTTCGGCGAGTTCAAGCTCGTCGCGTTCGAGGGGACGATCGACGGATCGGCGAGCATCGCTCTGGTGATGGGCGAGCTCAGCGGGGATTCGCCGACGCTCGTGCGCGTGCATTCCCAGTGCGTCACGGGAGACGTCTTCGGTTCGCTCCGGTGCGACTGCGGCGACCAGCTCTCGGTGGCGCTCGAAACGATCGCGAAGGCCGGCACCGGTGTATTTCTCTACATCCAGCAGGAAGGCCGGGGGATCGGCCTCGTCAACAAGATCCGCGCGTACGCGCTCCAGGATTCGGGAAGGGATACGGTCGAAGCGAACGTCGAGCTCGGTTTCGCCCCGGACCTCCGCGATTACGGCATCGGCGCGCAGATACTGGCGGACCTCGGGCTGCGCAAGATCCGGCTTCTGACGAACAACCCGCGCAAGATCATCGGGCTCCGCGCGTACGGGCTTGAGATCGTCGAGCGGGTTCCCATCGAGATAGCGCCGAACAGGCGGAATCTCCATTACCTCAAGGCCAAGCGCGACAAGCTCGGCCATATCTTCACCAGTCTCGACGACGATGAAACGATGAATGGCGGCGCCTCCGCCGCGCGGAAAGGAGAGCGCAATGGTGCGTGAAAAAGCTGGGCATCTGACCGGTGCCGGCAAGAGCTTCGCGATCGTTATCGGGCGCTTCAACGAGCTCGTGAGCGGACATCTCCTCTCGGGAGCCGTCGACTGTCTCGTGCGCCACGACGTCGCGGAGAAGGATATCCACGTGTACTGGGTTCCCGGCTCGTTCGAGATCCCCCAGGTCGCCAAGAAAGCCGTCGGCACGAACGTCGACGCCGTGGTATGTCTCGGAGCGCTCATCCGCGGGGAGACGGCGCATTTCGATATCCTCGCCAACCAGGTCGTCCGCGACGTATCGAGCGTCGCGCTCGACGCGGGGAAGCCGGTCACCTTCGGCGTCATCGCCGCCGACACGCAGGAGCAGGCGCTCGAGCGCGCGGGGAGCAAGGCGGGAAACAAGGGCTGGCAGGCGGCCCTCTCCGCGCTCGAGATGGCGAACCTCTGGAAAGAAATGAAGAAGTAGGAAGCCGGTGATCGCATGAGCCGCAGACGGAAGGCCCGGGAAATCGCGCTCCAGACGCTCTACGCCCAGGAGGTGTCCGGAACGGACTGGAAAACGGCGTTCGACGACAACGTCGAGAGGCGGAAGCCATCGGAGGAGGTCGTCGAATACGCCGAGCGGCTCGTGACGAACGTCATGGAAGAGAAGGCGAACCTCGATTCCCTGATCAGGGAGAGACTCGAGAACTGGGCGCTCGAGCGCGTTTCGGTCGTCGACCGGACGATCCTGCGCATCGCGCTTTCGGAGCTCCTTCACTGCCCCGAGGTCCCGGCGAACGTGATCATGGACGAAGCGATCGAAATCGCCCAGAAGTTCAGCTCGGCGGACGCGGGGAGGTTCGTGAACGGCGTGCTCGATCGCCTCGCGCGGGAGGTCCGCGAGCGTTGAAGGTATTTGCCTGTTCCGACGCGCACGGGAACGTACGGGCTCTGCAGGCCGTGCTCGGCGTCTATCGCGAGCAGCGCGCCCGGGAGTTTCTCTTTCTCGGCGATTGCGTGGGCTACGGGGCGCATCCCGACGGCTGCATCGATATACTCTGCAATCTGCCCCGCGCGCGTCTCCTTCTCGGAAACCACGACGCGGCGCTCCTCGACAGGCATGAGCGCGGCGAATTGAACGCATTCGCCGCCGAGGCGATCGGCTGGTCCGAGCGAATGATCGAGCGGAAATACGTCGACGCGATGCGGCGGAGATTTACGATGGCGCACGAAGGGAAGAATTTCTGCGCCGTTCATGCGTCCCCCGCCCATCCCGAAGAATGGCCGTATATTCTCTGCGAAATGGACGCCGATACCGCGTTCCAGGCGCGCGAGTTCACGCTCTGTTTCGTCGGCCACACGCACGTTCCCGCGCTCTATTCGTTCAAGAAGGGGGAGCGCTCGATCGTCGAGGGGACGCCGATCGGACTCGATCCGGGCGACCGGTACATCGTCAATCCGGGGAGCGTCGGCCAGCCTCGCGACGGAGATCCGCGGGCCGCGTGCTGCATATTCGACGCGGACGGGGGAACCATCACCTTTCACCGGTGTGTATATGACGCGGCCGCGGAAGCGCAGGATATATTCAGCGCGGGCCTTCCGCGATTCCTCGGCGAACGGCTGCTGAACGGGACCTGAAAAAGGAGCGGGGGCGATCAAGCCGAAATCGGAGAAAAGGCACTGGGACCGTTTCTGGGAGCGCGCGCCCGACGTGGATAACGTGTACTCCAACGAGGGGAGGGTCGCGGAGCGCCTCGCGCGCGCCGTCCCCGTCGAGGGCGCCCGCGTGCTCGAGGTCGGCGCCGGTTCCGGGCGCGACGGTCTCATGCTCGCCGGACGCGGGGCGCGGGTCGTCTCGCTCGACTACAGCCTCCCGAGCCTGCGGCTCGTCAAGGCGCAGGCCTTCGGAAACGGCTCGCTCGACGTGTGCTGCGGAGACGCCTTCGCGCTTCCCTTCGCGGACGGCACCTTCGACGTCGTCTTTCACCAGGGGCTCCTCGAGCATTTCCGCAATCCCGACGATCTCATCGCCGAGAACGCGCGGGTGCTGAAGCCGGGGGGATACCTGCTCGTCGACGTGCCGCAGCGATGGCACTACTACACCGTGATCAAGCACCTTCTCATCGNNGAATGGTTTAATCCGCCGATATGGTACCGGATGCTCCGGCGGGGGCTCGTCGCGCTCGGCGTCACGCTTCCGATGTACCCTCGCTTCTTCGCGGTTCTCGGAAGGGCGTTCGGGAGCGCGAGCGCGGCGTTCCTGAAAAGGCGCGTCGCGCTCTACACGACGGTCGTCGTCGGCACGATCGCGCGGAAGGAATGAAGCGGGGGGCCGGGTTCGGCTCCGCCCGCGGGGAATGAACGATGCGGATTCTCGCAGTAAACTGGCGCGATATCAGAAACCCCGAAGCGGGCGGGGCGGAGGTGCATCTTCACGAGATCCTCTCGCGCCTTTCGCGCGGGGGGCACGGCGTCACGCTCATCGCGGCCGGGTGGCCCGGCTGCGCGCGGGAGGAGACGATCGACGGCATTCGCGTGCTGCGGCGGGGTCACTGGTACGACGCGAACTTCGTTCTTCCGCTCTTCGCGAGCCGCCACCTCAGGCACCAGACGTACGACGTCGTGCTCGAGGACATCAACAAGCTTCCGTTTTTCATGCCGCTCGTGACGGCCATTCCGGTTGTCCCCGTTATTCCGCACCTTTTCGGCACGACCGTGTTCCGCGAGGCGAACGCGCTCATCGCCGCGTACGTCGTGTGCATGGAGAGGTTCATTCCCCTCGTGTACCGGAAGAGCCGTTTCATGGTGATCAGCCCGAGCACGAAGGAGGATCTCGTCGCGCGCGGGATCGACGCGGAGCGGATCGACGTCGTCCTCTGCGGGCTCGACCACGACCGCTACCGCAACCTCGCGCTCGAGCGTTTCGCCGAGCCGACGATCGTGCATCTCGGGCGCCTGCGCAAGTACAAGAGCGTCGAGGTCGTTCTCAAGGCGATGCTGAAGGTGCGGGAGCGGCTCCCCGCGGCGAAGCTCGTGATCATCGGCGACGG
>JAFNGP010000190.1:0-7109 GCA_017885175.1 bacterium | reverse complement strand
CTTCTCGTCAATCCGAGCCCCAAGGAAGGGTGGGGGCTCACCGTGGTCGAAGCGAACGCGTGCGGGCTGCCCGTCGTCGCGAGCGACCGGCCCGGCCTCAGGGATTCGGTCCGCGACGGAGAGACCGGTTTTCTCGTTCCCTACGGCGACGACGGCGCGTTCGCGGCGAAATCCCTCGTCATCCTCGGCGATCGCGAGCTCTGGAGGCGCATGAGCGCGAGCGCTCTCGAACGGGTCAAGGAGCTCACGTGGGAGCGCTGCGCCGGCGAAACGCTCGCGCTGCTCAAACGTATCGTGGGCCGGTAGAGAAAGGGTGCCGCGGTGAGCGGGAGAAGGATTCTCGTACAGCTCGTCAAAATAGCGGTCAGCGCGGGGCTCATCGCGTTCCTTTTTTACAAACTTTCCCCGGAGAATCTTCTCGCCGATCTCTCCCGGGTGAGCCCGTGGCAGCTCGCCCTGTCGACCGTCATCTTCTTCATCAGCGTGGGTTTGGGGGCGTACCAGTGGCATCTGCTCCTCAGGGCAGGCGGCATCGAGCTGTCCTTCCCGAAAACGTTCAAGGTCTATTTCGTGGGGATGTTCTTCAACAATTTCCTGCCCGCGGGCGTCGGCGGCGACGTGATGAAGATCTACGACGTGACCCGCGTGGGCAACGATCCGCACCAGGTCTTCGCCGTCACGATGCTCGATCGCGTCATCGGAATCGCGGGGCTCTGCATACTGGCGCTCGCCGCCTCTTTCATTCTTCTCGCGGGAGACGGGCTCTACAATCTGTACCTCTATATCGTCATATTCACCGGATGCGTCGCGCCGGTGCTCGCGCTCATCATGAACAAGCGCCTTTCGCGCGGCGTGAGGCTGCTCTTCGGAAAGATAACGCTCTGGGGCCTCGGGGGGCGTTTCGACGCGATATTCCGCCACCTCGGGGAGTACCGGCGCCTCCGCATGCTGCTCGTTCGGCTCACCGTGCTCGCCATGGTCGTGCAGTTTCTTCGCGTCGTGACGCACGTCCTCGTCGCCCAGTCCCTCGGGATCGCCGTGACGAACCTGCATTTCATCCAGTTCTTCGTATTCGTCCCGCTCCTCAGCCTCATCATGATACTCCCCATATCGATCAACGGGCTCGGCGTGCGGGAGGGCGCGGGGATACTCCTTTTCACGCAGATCGGCTTCTCGAAGGAGCAGGCGCTCCTCATGGAACTTATTACCTATGCGATCATGGTTATGGTAAGCTTGATCGGAGGCTTTTTCTATTTGCAGCGAAGCTTCGAGCGCAAGAGTGGAATCGAACCGCAAGAGGTACACACCGATGTCTGATACGACGCTCAATCGAATACTCGCCCTCGTGATCTTCCTCGTCCCCCTCGTCGTGTATTCGCTCACGATGGCGCCGACGCTCGTGTTCTGGGACAGCGGCGAATTCATCGCGACGGCGTATATCCTGGGAATACCGCACTCGCCGGGGACGCCGCTCTTCACCCTCGTGGGGAGAGTGTTCGCGATGCTGCCGCTGCCGATGGAGGCGGCGGGACGGATCAATTTCTTTTCCGTGGTGTGCGGCTCGCTCGCCGTTCTCATGTGCTATCTGGTCGCGGTGACGACCCTGCGGTTCATGTTTCCCGCGCTCAAGGGGGGGCTCGGCCGATTCATGACCTACGCGGGCCCGTTCACGGGATCCCTCTACCTCACCTTCTCCTACACGCATTGGCTCGATTCGACGGAAACGGAGGTGTACGCGCTCAACCTCTTCGTGATGGGGCTGTGCACGTGGCTCGCCCTCCAGTGGTACAGGAATCCCTCGGGGCACGCGCGGCGGCTTGCGGCGGATGAAGGGGGCAAGGAGCGATTCGACGAGGAGGAGCGCCGGGAACGAGGCCATTCGCGTGGTCTCGTGTATCTGATCGTCTATCTCCTCGCTCTGGGCATCGGGTTTCATCTGGGGACCGTGCTCGTGTACGGGGGGATCTTCATGCTCTTTCTCCTCGTCAAGGAGAAGTCCTTCAGCAACACGGAGCTGATCATATACACCTTCGGATTCGCCGTGCTTCTGGGGGACATGACTCTGTATAAATCGATCGGGACGACGATCGCGGGGCTCATCGTCTTCGCGGGACTCATCGCGTGGAGCACGATGAGGAAAGGACGCTTCGCGCTCGCGGCGGCGGGGCTCCTCGCTCTCGGGATCTCCGTGCATCTCTACATGTATATTCGCTCGCACCTCGATCCGGGCATCGACATGGTCGATCCCGAGACGTGGAGGGCGATGCATTATCATCTTCGCCGCGAGCAGTATCCGCCGAGCAACATGTTCGTGAGAAAGGCGCCGCTCCTGTGGCAGTTCCAGCATTTCGGGGGCTATTTCCGGGAGCAGTTCCGCATGTTCGGCGACNNTCGCGGCGAACTTCATGCGCGAGCGGAAGCTCTGGGTGCTCAACTTCACGAACCTTCTCGTCAACTCGCTCGGCCTCGTCATCTATCTGAATTTCAGCGCCAACGAGGTTCGCGAACGGGATTACTTCTATGCCGGCGCCTTCTTTTTCTTCGCGATCTTCATCGGCATCGGAGTGACCTCGCTTCTCGTGTACGCCGCGGAGCATTTCAAGGGCAAGGGGAGGGATCCGGCGTCGTACGTCGTCCCGGTCGGGGTGCTGTGCGTTCTTCTCTCCGTTCTTCCGGCCCGCCACAACTGGTTCACGCACGACAGATCGCACTATTACATAGCGCAGGACTATGCGCGAAACATGCTCGCGGGCCTCGAGCCGGAAGCGATCGTCTTCACCGGCGGAGATAACGACACGTATCCGCTCTGGTATATCCAGAACGTCGAGCGGTACCGGACCGACGTGCGCGTCATCGTGCTCACCCTCCTCAACACGCCCTGGTACGTGAAACAGATGAGGGACCGGGATCCGAAGGTCCCGATGACGCTCACCGACGCCGATATCGAGCGGATGCGCCCGATCGGGCTCAAGGACGGCAAAGTCGCGTATAACGACGATATCGTGGTTCAGCACATCATCCAGACGGCCGAATGGAAACGCCCCATTTATTTCGCGACGAGCGTAGCGTCGTCGAAATGGAAACCGTACGAGCAGTACCTCGAAACGCAGGGGCTCGTGATGCGGCTCGTCCCCCGCCAGGGAAACCGCATGCTCAACGCCTTCATGATAGAGAGATGTTTCGACGATCTCTTCAGATTCCGCGGAATTCTCACGAGGGACGGCCGGGAAGACGATTCGATCTACATCTACAAGGAGAAGGATCTCAATATAACGCTCAACAACTACGGCGTCGCGGCCGCCGAGCTTGCGAATGCCCTCGGCAGGGAGAAGGATTATGCCGGAGCGGTGCGGTGGATGGAAGTCGCGCTCAACTTCGCCCCGGATCTCAAGCCGGCGAACGTCATGCTCGGAACGTACCTTTTTCTCAACAAGGATCGCGCCGCGGCGATCGATCACTACCGGAAGATGATGCAGCTCGATTCCGCGGAACCCGAGTACGTGCTGAGGCTCGCGTGGGTGTATTCCGAGAGCGAACCGGATATGGCGATGCGGACGATCGACGAAGCCATCGGGCGCATGCCGGAGAACCGGCAGTTCTACATCGACGGTTTCCGCTACGCGGCGCGGATGGGGATGATCGACATCGCGAAGAAATATATCGAGCGATGGCTCGAGAATCATCCCGATGACGGCGAGATGAGGGCCGCCTACGCGGACATCGACAGCGTGCTCCGGGCGGATTACGGCGCGTCTTCCGGCGCGGCCAAGAAATAATCACGCGTACGTTCGAGAGAGGTGCAAACGGATTGTCGGAACAAACGCTGCACAGGCTGGTCGCGTTCGCGGTTTTTTTGATACCGCTCGTCGTGTTCACGCTGACCATGGCGCCGACGCTCGTGTTCTGGGACAGCGGCGAGTTCATCGCGACGGCGTACATACTCGGGATACCGCACTCCCCCGGGACGCCGCTCTTCACGCTCGTGGGGAGGGTGTTTTCGATGCTGCCGCTGCCGCTCGGCGTGGCCGCGCGGGTGAACTTTTTCTCCGTGCTGTGCGGTTCGCTCGCCGTTCTCATGGGCTATCTGATCGCGGTGACGACGCTGCGGTTCATGTACCCCTCGCTCAAGGGGGGGCTCGGGCGATTCATGACCTACGCGGGCCCGTTCGCGGGAGCGATGTATCTCACCTTCAGCGACACCTTCTGGCGGGATTCGACGGAGACGGAGGTGTACGCGCTCAACGCGTTCGTGATGGGGCTCTGCACCTATCTCGCGCTCGCCTGGTACCGGAATCCGGCGGGCCGCGCGGAACGGAAGGGAGCGGAGGCGGCGAATCGGGAGACGCGTACCGACGAGGGGCTCCTCGAGCGCAGCCACTCGCGAGGTCTCGTCTATCTCATCATCTATCTGCTCGCGCTGGGGATCGGATTTCATCTGGGGACGGTTCTCGTGTACGGGGGCATCTTCCTGCTCTTTCTCCTCGTGAAGGAAAAGGCGTTCAAGAACGCGGAGATCATCATTTATACGTTCGGATTCGCGGTGATACTGGCGGATATGATGATGCACCGGAATTCCGCCGTGACGATCGCGGGGCTCCTCGTGTTCGCCGCCCTGGTCGCATGGAGCACGGCGAGGAACGGGCGCTTCGCGCTCGCGGGGGCGGGGCTTCTCGCGCTCGGGATCTCGGTGCACCTGTACATGTACATCAGGTCGCACCTCGATCCGGGAATCGACATGGTGGATCCCGAGACGTGGAAAGCGATGTACGCGCACCTGCGCCGGGAGCAGTATCCGCCGATCAACATGTTCGAGCGGAAGGCGCCGCTCCTCTGGCAGGTCGGGCATTTCGGGAGGTACTTCGGAAACCAGTTCCGGATGGCGGGCGACGCCTTCCTCGGTCCGGTGAATCTCGGCGCCGCGCTGACGGCGATCCCGGTCGCGCTCGGCTTCTGGGGGATCGCGGCGAACTATCGGCGGGAGCGCAGGCTCTGGGCGCTCAATTTCACGAACCTCTTCCTGAACTCCGTCGGGCTCATCATTTTTCTCAATTTTTCGAGCACGGAAGTCCGCGAACGGGACTATTTCTACGGCGCCGCGTTCTATTTCTTCGCGATCTTCATCGGTATCGGGGTGACCTCCGTTCTCGTGATGGCGGCGCAGTGGGCCCGGGAAAAGGGGAGGAACGAGGCGGCGCGCGTGGCGCCGATCGGGGCGCTCTGCCTGTTTCTATCGATTCTCCCGGCCCATCATAACTGGTTCACGCACGATCGATCGAAGTTCTACATCGCGCACGATTACGGGTTCAACCTCCTCGCCGGGCTCGAGCCGGACGCCATTCTGTTCACGAACGGCGACAACGACACCTATCCGCTCTGGTACATCCAGAACGTCGAGCGTTTCCGGACCGACGTCACGGTCGCCAATCTGAGTCTTCTCCGGACGGACTGGTACATCGAGCAGCTCCGGGACCGGGAACCGAAGCTCCCTATCCGTCTCACCGACGAGGAGATCGAGCGCATGGAGCCGGTTCCCCTCAAGGGGGGCGGCATCGCTTGGAAGCACGACCTCATGGTTCAGCACATCATCCGGGAGACCGACTGGAAACGGCCCGTCTATTTCGCGACGACCGTTCCGCCCGACACCTGGAAGCCCTACGGGCGCCACCTCGAGATGGAGGGAATGGCGCGGCGGCTCGTCCTCCGCGAGGGGGACAATCTGATCAGCGAATTCGCGCTCCAGAGGAACTTCGACGAGATGTACCGGTTCCGCGGCATACTCACCAAGGACTGGCGGATCGACACTACCGTCTACAAGGACGAGGAAACGCGGGGGATGTTCGTCAACTTCGCCGTCGCCATGGCCCAGCTCGCCCAGGAAAAGGCGATCGAGAAGGATTTCGTCGACGCGATCCGCCGGATGGAGATCGCGCTCCGGTTCGATCCGACCCTCACGGCGGCGAACGTGCTGCTCGGCACGTATTACATGATGAATGGAAACGATCAGAAGGCGATCGATCATTACATCCAGGCGATCCGGAAGGATCCCGGCGAGGGGGAATACTGGTCCCGGCTCGCGCGCATCTACGAGTTCAAGGAACAGCCTTCGATCGCGCTCAAGAGCGTAAACGACGGGATCCGCTACGCGCCGGAATTCCGGCAGCTCTACATCGACGGTTTTCGCGTTGCCGCGCGTCTGGGCGACGCCGGAGCGGCGAAGGATTACCTGCGGCGGTGGCTCGACCGGCATCCCGAAGATCAGGAGATGGAGGGCATCATCGCCGGGGCCGACAAACTGCTCGAGGAGGAATTCGGGCTCAAGCCCGGAAGCAGCCGAACGGGAGAGAAGGTCGGGAAGTGAAGGGAAAGGCCGTCGTAACGGGAGCAGCCGGATTCATCGGTTCCCATCTCTGCGAGCGTCTGCTCGACGAGGGGTTCGAAGTCCTCGCCGTGGACGCCTTCACCGATTACTACAGTCCGGAGAGAAAGCGGCGCAACCTCTCGTCCTGCGCCGGGAGACCCGGCTTCACCCTCGCGGAGGAGAATCTCGCGACATGCGACGTCGCCCGGCTCCTCGACGGCGCCCGGTGCGTGTTTCATCTCGCGGCCCAGGCCGGCGTGCGAAAGAGCTGGGGGAAGGAATTCGCGCGCTACATCGAATCGAACGTCCTCGCGACGCAGCGTCTTCTCGAGGCGCTCAGGAAGAACCCCTCGGTTCCGCTCATCCATTCGAGCTCGAGCTCCGTGTACGGCGAGACGCGCACGCTCCCGATGCGGGAGGATCATCCGACGGTCCCGCTGAGTCCTTACGGGGCGACGAAGCTGTCGGGAGAGCATCTCTGCGAGCTCTACCGCCTCAATTACGGGATCACCTACCGGGCTCTCCGGTATTTTACCGTGTACGGGCCGCGCCAGAGGCCCGACATGGCCTTCAGCCTCTTCATAAACGCGTCGTTCGCGGGGCGTCCGATCGAGGTGTACGGCGACGGACGGCAGACGCGCGATTTCACCTACGTCACGGACGCCGTCGAAGCCAATCTCCGCGCGCTTCGATACGACGGACCGCTGACGGTGTTCAATATCGGAGGAGGGAGCCGCGCGGCGCTCCTCGA
>JAFNGP010000189.1:11920-12167 GCA_017885175.1 bacterium | reverse complement strand
TCGACGTGCCCCATGATCGTCACGACGGGCGCCCGCCGCTGCAGGCGCTCCGGTTTCCCCTTGCGCTTCTCGCGGAGTATCTCGTGGCCGTAGCTCTCGGTGAACTCGACCTTGAAGCCGTAGTCGTCGGCGATCATGATGATCGTATCGGGATTCAGCCGCTGGTTGATCGTGACCATGAGCCCGAGCCCGAGGCATTTCTGGATGACCTCGGACGGGTCGATCTTGAGCTGCTCGGCGATCTCGG
>JAFNGP010000189.1:11463-11866 GCA_017885175.1 bacterium | reverse complement strand
CTCCTTGACCGCTTTCTGGTCGGCCTCCTTGCGCTTTTCGGGCTTTTTCTCCTTGCGGGGACGCGCCTGGCGCGGCGGGCGCGACGGGCGCTGCAGCTTGGCGGGGATTTCCTTCTTGCCTTCTTCCTTGTCCTTCTTCTTGACTTCCTTCTTCGTCGCAGCCTTGACCCGGCTCAGATGCTGCTCGATAAGGAGCTCGGCGCGCTGCTCGACCGTGCTCATGTGGCTCTTGACCGCGAACCCTTCCTTGACGAGGATCTTGATCAGGGCCTCGCTCGAGATGGTATATTTCTTCGCAAGCTCGTAAACGCGAATCTTGGCCACGCGATCGCAACTCCCTTCATTGCCTAGACGTCGGATTTGTCGTCGGACTCTTCCGGAGCGGCTCCCTTTTCCGGCTCGG
>JAFNGP010000189.1:0-11439 GCA_017885175.1 bacterium | reverse complement strand
CTTCGGAGATCTCTTCGGAGATCTCCTCGGTGATTTCTTCCTCGGTTTCCGTCGACTCTTCGGCCGGTTCGGCCGCGTCCGCGGCCTTCGATTTCTTCGCTTCCTTGTCATCGAGGTTCTTGAACAGTTCCGCCTCGGTGATCGGCGCCGCCGCCTTCTTCTTTTCCTTCGTATCGGGGCCGAAGATCGCCTCGTCGAAGAGCGGCTTTTCCGCCACGACCTCCTGCAGCTCCTTCTTGAGCAGATCCTCAAGCGCCTTGTTGAGCTCCACCATCGTTTCGGCCGCGGTATTCTTGAGTTTTTCAGCGGTCTTCGCGCCGACGCCCTCGATCTCGACGAGCTGATCNNGCGTCACGCCGTACATCTCGGAAATATCCATCTGGAGCTTTTGATCGAGCTTGTCGCGTTTCTCGATCTCCTTTATCGCGATGAGGTCTATCTTCCAGCCGCTGAGCTTCGACGCGAGGCGTACGTTCTGCCCTTCCTTGCCGATCGCGAGCGACAGCTGATCGTCCTCGACAATCGCCAGCACGCGGTGCTCGGATTCGTTAAACCTGAGCGAAGCGACCTTCGCCGGCGCGAGCGCCTTCGTCAGNNAATTCGTTCTGATTCTCGCTCCAGCTCACGATGTCGATCTTCTCGCCGTGAAGCTCGTTGACGACCGCCTGCACGCGCGAGCCCTTCATCCCGACGCACGAGCCCACCGCGTCGACCTTGTCGTTGCGCGAATGGACGCCGATCTTGGACCGGCCGCCCGGTTCGCGCGCGATCGCCTTGATCTCGACGTCTCCGTCGAATATCTCGGGGACCTCCTGCTCGAAGAGCTTGCGGAGGAACAGCTCGCTCGTGCGGGAGAGCGTGATCTGGGGCCCCTTCGCGTTCTTGTNNCCTTCTTGATCTGCTCGCGGATCGGAAGATACGCCTCGGCCCGGCCGAGGTTCACGAGGATGTTGCCGCGGTCGACCTGGCGCACCGTGCCGGAAACGATCGCGCCGACCTTGTCCTTGTATTCGTCGTGGATGCGGTCGCGCTCCGCCTCGCGCACCTTCTGCATGAGAACCTGTTTCGCCGTCTGAACGGCGTTGCGGCCGAACTCGTCGAGGGAAATATAGACCTCGACCTCGCCGCCGACCTTGGCGGCTCCGTCGATCTTCTTCGCTTCGGGGAGAAGGAGCTCGGCGAGCGGTTCCGCCACTTCCTCCACGACCCGGTAGGTCCGATAGATCTCGAGCAATCCTTTCACCTCGTCGAGGTGCACCTTGAACTCCGCCTCCTGCCCGTACTTGCGTTTCCCCGCGGAGATGAGGCTCTGCTTCACCATTTCAACGAGGGTATTCTTGTCGACCTTCTTCTCGCGGATGATCTGCCCGAAGGCCTCGACGAAACCACCATTCATCGCTCCATGCTCCCTTTTCGGATAATCAACGAATAGTATTCCAGTTCACGGTCAAAGTCAAAACCTTTTGCCGGCGCGATTTCCGCGCCGCGGCTGCCGCCGGGGCTCCGGTTCCCGCAGGCCCTGGTCCGCCGGATGCAAGTTCGCCTTGACGATGCTTGCATGGGGGATGACCCGATCCACCCCGTCCGCGCATACGGTGACCGCGGTTTCGGACGCGTCCACGATCGCCCCGATCGCCGTCGTCTTGACGCCCGCGTCGTCGACATATTCCACGCGCGAGCGCTCTCCCCGAAACCGCGCGAAATGCGCCGGTTTGGTCAGCGGCCGCGCCGATCCCGGCGAGGAGATCTCGAGGTTGTAGGGACCGGAAACCGTCTCCGTGGCGTCCAGCACGAGCCCGAGGGCTTTCGTGACCCGGATGCAATCATGGATGGTCACGGGCGCCTCCAGGCGATCGATGAATATGCGAAGCGCCTTGCGCCTCCCGGAGAAAAGGGCCTCTGTTTTGACGAGCTCGTACCCGAGAACGGCGAGCTCGCGCTCGATGAGCTCATTGAGCTCTTTATCAGGCTCCATACATCCGTCCCGCGCGCGCCATAAAACAAAAATGGGGCGTCCCGAGCCCCACACACACGCACAATACCTAGCGGAAAAAGGGGAGGAAATCAAGAGAAATCTTGGCCTAGCGCTCTTCCCAAAGGTAGCGGACGAGCACGCTCCCGACGGCCGCGAGGCTCTCGCTCGAGCATTTGTCGGGCGTGTCGGCGAGCGTGTGCCAGTACGGATACTCGAAGTCGATGAGATCGATCGCGGGGATGCCGGCCTGGATGAAGGGAAGATGGTCGTCGATGATCGAGGCCCCCTGCGACTGCACGAAGTTGGGCAGCCGGAGCGTCCGCGCGATTCCGTATATCCGGGCGCAGAGCGCCGGGGAAGCGGCCGCGGAAAATCCTTCGATGGGCATGCGCGAATCGCGCTCCCCGACCATGTCGACGAGGATCATGGCGGCGGGACGGCGCAGGCCGAGACTCTTCGCGTAGCGGCGCGATCCGAGCAGATAGTCCATCGTGTTTCCCTCCTCGCCCCAATCCTCCCCGTCGAAGAAAACCAGGTCGACGCCGACGGACGGCGGCGACGCGGCGAGCAGACGCGCAATCTCGAGCAGAACGGCCACGCCGCTCGCCCCGTCGTTGGCGCCGAGGATCGGCTGCGCGCGCTTCGCGGGATCGGGGTCTCGATCGGCGCGCGGCCGCGTGTCGTAGTGGGCGCCGAGGAGAATCCGTTTCCGGGCCTCCGGCCGGTACGCGCCGACGACGTTCACGAGACGAAGCGTATCTCCCGTCGAGAGTACCGCCTCGAACGGCTGCTCCGACACGCGCGCGCCGAACGCGGCGAGCTTCTCGACGAGATACCGCTGAATCGCCGCGTGCCCCGGCGACCCCGGATACCGGGGTCCCATGTCGCACTGCTCCCGCAGAAACACGAACGCCGACGCGCCGTCGAACGCCGGCGGCGCGCTCCGCGCGCAGCCGGCGCACATGAGCGCCGCGGCGCATCCCGCGGCGAGAATCGTGAGCATTCGCATCGCGTCTCCTCAGAATCTGAATTCCGCGCTCACGCGGACGTCGACCATCTGGCGCACCTGCCCCAATCGTCCGCCCGACGTCCGCTTGTAATCGACCCCCGCCCCGCCCTGCACGCTGTCGCTGAACCGGTAGGATACGTTCGGCGATATCGAAAGCACCGCCGACGCGGGATCGAGCTGCGTCGAGAGCCTGCTGTACTGGAGGTTGAGCCCCGTCGTGAGCACGCTCTTGAAGCTGAATTTCTTCTTGTTCAGGAGCGGGAGCGGAATCCCGAATCCCTGCTTCCCCTCGATATTGTATTTCAGCGCGACGACGGCCGTCCAGCTCTTGTCCCAGAGCTCCTGTTCGTTCCTCACGCGGGTCTTCTTGCTGTAGTTGAAGCTCAGGTTGCTCGAGAGCTTGTTCTTCCACTCGAGGTTCCAGTTGGGACTCACCGAATAGGCGTTCTCCTGCCCGCCCTGATTCTCGCTCCTCCTCCGTTCGTAGCCCAGAACGAACGTGCTCAGGTTGATAAACCGGCTCAGGAAGCGGTATTTTTCCATCCCCCTCCAGTCGAGGGTGAGGGCCGGCCACGTCGAGCGGCTGCTCTTCGTTCTTCTTCCGCTCGATTCGTCCTGTCCCATGTCGAATCTCGCCTTCGCCTCGAGCCCGATGTTCGAAGTGAGCCCGATCGACGATCGCAGATCGAAGTTGACGTTGTTCGTCGCCCTGAGCGGGGCATTGGCCTCGACGGAATCCCCGGAACCCGGGACGCCCGCCTTGTCGGTGAAGCCGAGCTGATACCACAGATCGGCGCGCTCGTAGATCCTCTCGTAGGAGCTGCGGTGATCGAGGTTGACGTTGGCGTTCACGGGCTCGATCGAACCGAGGAGCCGCACGAGCCTTCTGACCGGCATGAGGGGGTCGCGTCTCCGGCCGGCCTTAGCGACCGCTTGCGCCGCGGACGTATCGAGCTTCGCCGCGCCTGTCGTATCCGCCGCCGCCGCCACGGAAGCCGTATCCCCCGCCACACGACGCATCCCGAGACCCTTGAGACCTCCCGCGGGGGATTCCGACGGCGGCCGAGCCGAGGCCGGCTGGCCGGGGGCGGCGCCGCCCTGGGGGATGAGGCCGGGTTCATCCCCCTCGAGCGCTTCGATCTTGCCCGCATTCTCGTTCTTCCGGCCCTGCTCCTCTTCCTTTTGCTGCTTCATCAGCCGCNNGGCTGCGTCCCTTTTTCGACGAGACGCGTTTTTTCGCCGATGAGCGTGATATACCGCCCGGCGTCCAGCATGAAGGCGAAGGTCATCTCGCGCTGGTTGTTGATGTATCGCGTTCCGAACGGATCCTCGCCCTGCCGCTTGCCCGGGGACAGATCCTCCGCGTACCTGCTCTTGAAATCGAACCGCGGATTGAACTCGGACAGGATGGGGGTCTGGGGGCTCGGCTGGTAATTGAAGCTGAGATTATGCCCGAAGCTCGTCTCCACGCCGATAGGCAACCCGCGGAAGGTATGATCGACGCCGAGATCCCGCTGCTCGCTCAGATTGAACGTGATCTTCACCGCGTCGAAGGGCTCGTAGAGCGTGTTGACCGCGTTGCTCCATCTCGCGTCATAGAAGAACGGACGCCTGACCAGCTCGCCGGTGCCGGTCCGCGAGTACTCTTCCCTCGTCTGGCGGTTCGCCCCCGTTTCGTACGACAGGCTCGAAAGCCAGTAGCGCCATTTGACGCCCTTGAAAAGACCGAGCTCGCGCTTGTCCCGGAACTGAATCTGGTAGCTGAGATTTCCGCTCATCGTCCTGGTCGTGTCGCGCCTCATCGGCGAATAGTTGTACCGCTTCGAGTAGCTGTATCCGGCCCTCAGGTTGTCGAACAGATTCCTCATGATGGCGTTGGACGAGCCGCGCCTGCTCATCGACACGTTGAAGCCGTAGCTCGCCGTGACGTTCTTCAGGCTGTCGCGCACGGCGGCGTCCGCGATCTCGACGTCGCTGTTGAGCATGTATTTCGGCAGCATGTTCGTCGAGTTGTACTGAAAACTCACCGGAAGATTGAAACGCGCCGTCGGGATAAAGTGATTGATCTCCGTCTTCGCGTTCAGGTTCAGGCCGCTGTTCGTCGTGCCGCTCCCGCGGCTCTGGCGGAGAGAACGGAATTCGGGCCCCGTCCGCGTCCAGCTCGTGTTCACCTGGAGGATGCCCGCGAAATCCGCCCCGATCCTCACGTTCTCCGCGTGATCGACGTCCCTGCGCACGTCCGTGAGCCTGAGATCGTCGAACCATATCTCCCCCGCGTCGATCGTCCGGTCCGTGCGGTTCCGGATACCGACGTAGAGAAACCGGACGTTGAAGAGCGTCGGATTGCCTCGCAGCGTGGCCATGTAGTAACGCGACGGATCGAGCGCGTCGCCGATCTGCTTCCTGACGATATCGTCGGTCGTGCCGACCTTGAGATTCGTGAGGTCGCTCAGGTTGACGTTCACGAGAAACCACTGGCGGGAATCGAGCGTATCGAACGGTATCTCGATCTCGTAGTAGTTCATGCTGTCGTACGCGATCTGCAGGTAGAAATCGACGTTATCGACCGCGTAGTTCGGATTGACGAAGAACTGGAGCGCGCGGTACTGCTGATAATTCTGCCCCTGCCCGAAGAAGCGTTTCATGGCGCGGAACGAGGTGGCGCTCGCGAAATTCTCGAAGTTGAGACGAAGCGACCCTTCCTTGTTCTGAATGCCCTCTTCCTGCTGGACCTGATACGGCACGCGGTACTGGCTCGCGTTGTCCTTGTTGTTGATGGCGCCGATGATGAGCCTCTGTCCGGGAGCGGCGCCGCTCGAATCGAGACTGTCGGCGAGGTTCCTGATGCCGTTGAATTCCCAGCGGCTCCCGACGAACTGAAGCTCGGCGAGCTCGATGGTGCGGGCGTCGGAGAACGCCTGGAGAGAATCGGCCCCCTCTATCCAGATCCGCATGTGCTGGATGGCGTCGAGACGGGGCTTGTCCATCACCACTCCCGCCTTCGCGAGGTCGATACGGTACTTGCGCCAGGCCTTGCGCGGATTCAGCGTTTTGGCGGGATCGTTCCAGTATGACGAGTACGTATCCTTGGGAAAATCGCGCTGGACGTCGATTTCGGCGGAATCGGCCAGATTGAAGCTCACGGTATAGTACGTGTTCACCTGGTCGAGGTACCCGTTGCTGTTGAGATCCTCGGAATCCTGCATGCCGTTTCCCTTGCGGCAATTGATTCCCCGGTAGCAGCTCTCGTTGGCGACCCAGTTGGCGTCGCTGAATTCCGTCGGGTAGGTGCATACGTCCCCGTCGAAGCCCGTGTCCTCGTAAATGGTCCATCCGTACGGCAGCTTGTCCTCGTTGTCGAACTCGTCCTGATCGGGCCGGTAGAAATCCTCGTCGATGCGCCCGAAATCGATGTGCACCGTGCCGCCCCGCGGAGTGGAGTCCGCCGGGTCGAAGGCGAAATCGTTCACCCAGATCTCGAGGTACTGCGCCATCGAAAGATCGAGCCCGCCGCCCGAAAAGCCGGTCATGATGCCGCACCACTGTCCGGGCTGGGGGCCGATCGCGCTGAGGAAAAGCGAGCTCACGGTGGAATTCTCCCGCTCGTCGAGGCCGGGGTTGAGATCGCGCCTGCTCGTGATGAAATACTCCTGCTTCCCCGTCCGCGCCGCGTTGTACCAGCGGAAATCGGCCTGCGTCGCGGGCCCGTAGAGGGAATCGATCCCCCCGACGAGCTTGTACGCCGGGCTGGCCGGGTACCAGCTCCTCCGCAGCAAGTTCACCGCGCTCGCCTCCTCGACCCCTTCCATGTCGTCGACGTTCGCGTTCCCCTTCACGTTCGGATTGGGCATGCTGACCGCGATCTCGCCGCCGAGGTTCAGGGTGCTCTGGGCGTTCGTGTCGACGCGCGGGAGGAGATTCGCGGCGGCGGTCATCATTCTCGGATGGAACACGAAGCTTCCGTTGAGATCGGCGGCCATCATGCGGCTCGGCTCCTCTCCGAGGCGGGGCAAATATTTCGGCGAGCCCATGGAGCTGTAGAGGAACGTCCCGTTGACGCGCGAATTCTGCGAGAGGTTGAGGTTCGCGCTGAAGCCGAGAAGCGAATTCTTTCCGCCGCCGACGAGCGGTTTGTGCTGGTAGTCGATGTTGACCTTCGAATCGGGAAGCGTGTTCGCCTTCAGAATCACCGTGCCGCTCGTATAGTCGATAGAATAATCGGCGTCGCGCACGAGCCTCGTCCCGTCGACGGTAACCGTTTCGCTCCCTTCGATGATGTCGTAGGCGGAGAGCTGGAACATGCGCTGACCGCTCGAGGATTCGACGACGATCACGTAATGATGGTCGTTCTCCCGGATGTTCTGATCCGTCGTCGTGTAGAGGTTATTGTCGACGGTCAGCGACGAGTCGACGAAACCGACCTCTCGCGGATCGCTCGGGTCGTTGAGAAACTCATGGATGACCGCCGGGGTGGGATTGAAAGGCTCGTAATAGGGAAACATGAGATACCCGCGCTCATAATCGATGACGCCGAGCGTGTTGTCGACGAGATCGTCCTTGCCGGGAAGGCCCGTGGCGTTGATGACGCGGTCGAGGCCGAAGATCCTGAGGTAGCTGATATTCGAGGCCGGGTGGATGTTCTTGTTGGTGTTATTCGACGTGTCCTCGATGCGTATCCTGAGCGACTTCGGATCGATCTGGCTCGAGCCGAGAGAATACACGTTGCGCATCATCATGTTCCAGATCGAGTTGGGCTCGCCCGGGGCCTTCATTTCGAAATCCTGAAGACAGAGGACCTTGCCGACGAAACCCGTCTGGGCGCTGTTCGCCGGCTTGTACCCCTTGTAGTTGCCGACGACGAACTCCTTGTTGGTCGCGATGTTCCGCGCCCGATAGCGCACGACGAGCCGCCGCGTTCTATCGAGGGACTGCGAGAGCTCGATTCCGATGTAGCGCACCTGGTTATCTTCGCGAGAGTAGCTGCGAATGAGAGAAAAATCGCCGTCTTCCATAAAAAGCTGCCTGTATCTGCCGGAATACGCTTCTCCCAATAAGTCGTCGGGAGAAAGCGCATCGGGGTCGTTCCATGTCTGGAATCTCATGTTGTCCGCGTCGACGAAAGCGTTGCCCGTGTATTCGAAATCGACCTGCGGTTCCTCCGCCCCGAGCTGGGTGAAGACTTCGATTTCATCGTTGTTCGGCCCGCCGATGACGGGAAAGATCTCCCCGAATCCCGCCTGCCGGAAATCGTTCCCGGGATTCTCGAAGAAGAAAAACTGCCGCTGAAGAAAATCGTAGTCGTTGATCGGTATCGTGCTGACCTGACCGCCCGAGGTCGTGAAGGATCCCGTGGCGGTCTCCCCCTCCTCCTTGCTCGCGATGACGGTGACGTCGAGCGGCCCCGCCTTCGCGACCGCCTTCACGCCGAAAAGGCCCTTTGCCGCGCCCGAATAGCTCACGAGCGTGGCGCCGGAAAGGCTGAGGTCCGTATCCCCCATCTCGATGAGCTGGATGACGTCGTCCTCGAAGCCCTTGTAGTTGATCCGCACGCGGTTCGTCGACGGCGCTCCCGCCCCGGCGCTCGCGTGCTGGATCTCGACGTTGATCTTCTCCCCGATGGTGCCGCGGAGGCTCACGTTGAGCTCCTGCTCCATGTTGAGATCGGGGAATTTATCCTGCCGCACCTGGCCTTCGGTCTTGGGGCAGTTCGAGCACCAGTCCGAGCGGCCCGATACCGCGATCTTCTCGCTGCCCTGCACGGTGAGATTGGTTTCCTGTCCCTTGCCGATGATCTGCTCGATACGCTTCGGCAGGGCGATCGGTATGGTTATGGAGAGGAGCCCCTTGCCCGCCTTGTCGACCCGCTCCTTCTGCAGGTTGAACTTGACGTCCTCGATCCAGACTTTCCTCGCCGACGCCGTCTCGATCGCGGCGAGGCGGTCGTCGAACCGCTCGACGGACAGCGAGAACTCGGGCATGGACATGTCGCGGGGCGCGGTATAGATGAAAAGCTCCCTGCGCTCCTCTTTCTTCGAAAAGAAATAGTGGGCCGGGACGCGGAAGCGGTAGATGAGCCCCGCCCCCTCGTCGTACTCGACGTACTCCGGCCTGAGATCGAACCGGCTCTCCAGGAAATTGGGATACAGGAAGCTTTCGACCGAATCCCCTCTCGTGCTGACCCCGCCGAGCAATACGTAGTCCGGCGGGAGCTCCCCCTTTTCCGCGATGTAATACCGCACCTCGGAAAGTTTGATCATGCGGAGAAGATCGATCTCGAGCGTTTGCGCGGGAAGGGCGGCCGGAAGAAACGCCGACGCGGCAANNGCAAACAATTTCATCCACCTGCAACGCGTACGCCGCCGCGCCGCGAGAAGCGACGCGAGGGAGAAAAGGCTGTTATCCCTGAATCGCTATATGTTACATTAGCCATGTCGCTCCATCGATCCTTCAGGGGCGAGACGCCGGTCCGGGCGCAAGCCGATGTCCCGGAAAAGAGACATGTATGGCGCTCTTTGTCCACAAAATAATACACGCACACCATTCCCCCCGACCTTCTCGCAGGGAACGAAAGAAGGGGGGATGGGGCGCCGGGATTCTGTATTCTCGCTCTCCGCGGAGATCGCCGGGTCCGGGACTCCCGGGCTTCTCGCGCGGGGCATCAATCTTGCTTTCAACGATCCGGTGAAAGACGCTTAAGCCTATGAGAATTCGAATACTCGACCGCTACATTCTCTCGAACCATATCGGCCCCTATTGCTTCAGCCTTGCCATCATCACCTTCATCTTCGTGATGGATTTCATCATCCGATGGCTCGACAAATTCATCGGAAAAGGGGTCGGCGTCCTCACCATTCTCGAGTTTTTCTTCCTCAGTCTCGGACACATGTTCGCATTAATTATACCAATGGCGGTTATGCCCGCGACCCTCATGGCGTTCGGTCAACTTGCCGCCGACAACGAAGTTACAGCCATGAAATCGAACGGCATCTCGCTCTACCGAATGATCGCTCCCGTTCTCGCCGCGACCGCGGCGCTGACGCTGGGGCTCGTCTTCTACTTCAACATGCTGCTCCCCGAGAGCAATCACCGGCTCATGAATCTGATGCTCGACATCGGCCGCATGAAGCCGACGCTCCAGATCAAGGAGAACATGTTCTCCGACGCGCTCGCGGGGTACACGATCCTCGTGCGGGAAAAGAACGACAAGACGGGCGAGATCAAGGGCGTCCAGATATTCGAGCTCAAGGGGGGCGTGCCGAAATCGATCATCGCGACGAGCGGACGCATGATCTACCGCGAGTCGGAAAGCGTCCTGCGCTTCGAGCTCGACGACGGGGAAATCCACGAGATGCCCGATCCGGCGGACATCAAGACGTACCGCCGGACCCTCTTCAAGCATTTCACGCTCAACATCCAGGATACGGAGCGAACGCTCAAGCGCTCCGATCGCACGCACCGGAACGACCGGGAGATGACGGTGGGAATGATGCGCGCGCGGATCCTCGAATACGGGGGAACGAGCGACGCGACGCGGGCGCATATGAATCAGGTCGCGCGCGACTACATCGTCGCCGCCTTCGCCCGCGTGATCGATGACGCACGCACGCTCTCGCCCGGAGCCTCCCCGCCGCCCCCGCGTCCCGAACCCGGCGCGGCGAGAGCCGTGCCCAGGGTCGAAAGCGGGGCGGAGCAGATCCTGCAGATACTCGAGACGCAGACGTACGCCCTCGACTCGAACCTTCGCCAGATAAACAGATACGGCGTCGAAATTCACAAGAAATTCGCGCTCCCCTTCAGCTGCATCATATTCGTGCTCCTCGGCGCTCCGCTCGCGGTCCGCTCGGGCAAACGGGGGATGACGATCTCCATCGGCTTCAGCATTCTGCTGTTCCTCGTCTACTATATCTTTCTCATCGGCGGGGAGAAGCTCGCCGACCGCCGGCTCATGGAGCCGTGGCTCGCGATGTGGCTCGCGAACATCGTCTTTCTCGTCGTCGCCGTGTTCATCCTCAGACAGACGAACCGGGAATTCGGCGTGATCGGCTGGGCGCGGTTCAATCCCGCGAAATGGTGGCGCCGTGCGCATTCATGACCGGTACGTCCTCGGCGATTTCCTGCGCAATCTCGCGATCGGGCTTCTCGCCTTCACGGTGATCTACATCACGGTCGACGTGACCGAACAGATCAACACGTATATCGACAATCACGCGCGATTCTCCGATATCGCCCTCTATTACGCCTTCAAGATTCCCTGGATCCTCGCGCTCATCATGCCCGTCTCGGTGCTCCTCGCCGCCGTTTTCTCGCTCGGGAAGCTCTCGAAGCAGAACGAGCTGACCGCGTTCATCTCGTCGGGCACCTCCCTCGTGAGGGTCGCGCTTCCGATCATCGTTTCGGCGCTGTTCATCAGCTTCGTCGTGATGGCGTTCGGGGAGTACGTCGTGCCCGACGCGAA
>JAFNGP010000188.1:5030-5228 GCA_017885175.1 bacterium | reverse complement strand
CGCCGCATCATGCAGGAGAAGTCGAAACTCATGCGCCGCGACGTCGAAGCGAATCCGTTCGGCGAAAAGCGGTGGGTGTCGCGGTTCGCCCTGGGAGCGGCCGCCGCCGCGGCCGTCGTCATCGTCGCGGCGACGTTCGTCGCGCAGCGCATCGGGATGAACGAGCCCAGGATCCGGGAGGTCTCCCGCGAGAATCGC
>JAFNGP010000188.1:0-4980 GCA_017885175.1 bacterium | reverse complement strand
GGACAACATCTTCACGATCGAGCGGAGCGGCGAGAGCCTGCGTCAGTCCCCGTTCGAGGTCGTCGCCGGTTCGGGCGAGGATTCGCTTGCGCGGGAAAACGAGCTGCTCAAGCGGCGGATTCAGCGCCTCGAGCGGCAGCTCATGATCTACAAGGGCATGCTCGACAAGGAACGGTTGCAGCGGATCAATATGTCGCTGCCGTGACGGACGCGGTCCGGCGCGCGCTCCGGAGCGGCGCCGCGAACAAGATTCCGCTTGCCCCCGAGCCTCTTTCAATCCTATCATTTCCCTGGTAGTTCACCATGAGATATATGTCGACACTCATCACGTTCGTCTGCCTCGGCGCCTTGGCCGCTTCATGCGGCGGCCAGGGAGGGCCGTTCAACGCGCCGCCCGCCGGCTCATACAGCGGCGTCGTTCTCGTGACGGAAACGGGCAAGATCGAGGGCCCGACGGCGGAGATGGTGAACGCGCTTCAGCACGAGCTCGATTTCTATACGAAGAACGAGCTTCAGTTCAGGGTACGCGTCGTTCCCGCGTATGAGTTCGAAAAAGAGATACCCGCCAAGAACATGGTGATCTTCGGGATCGTGAACCAGGGGAAGATCGGCGGCATCATCGAGCAGTTCATCGGGCCTTCCGGCTCCAGGGGTGTTCTCCAGGGGAAATACAGCGTGTTCAAGAAGATGGATTCTCCCGTCAAGGGCCAGCTCACGATCGTCGTAACCGGCGTTTCGAGCGATGATCTGGCGCTCGCCGCGCGTGAGCAGGGCGCCGTTCTCAGGAGCATTCTCGAGGACGGGAACCGGGAGCGGCTTCGGGAGTCGATGCTCAAGCAGGGCGAGAATACGCCTCTCGAGACGCGCCTGAAAGACCGGTACGGTTTTTCGTTCAGGATTCCGAACGTCTACAAGCTCGACCAGGAGCGTCCCGAGATTCCAGGCGTCTCGCTCATCCATTCCGAACCGCCGCGCGTGCTTTCGGTTTCCTGGAGGGCATTCGGGAAAGGAACGGTCTCTCTCGCGGATTCGAACGAGCTTTACCGGTTCAGATCGGACGTTTCGTTCAAGCTGTTCGACAAGTATATCATGCGGCGGGATCTCGTCAAATTCACGGCGACACGGCTCGGCGCGTACGAGGCGGTGCGGATGGACGGGTACTGGGAGAGCAGCGTCACGGCCGCCGGGGGCTCCTTCGCATGCTATTTCGTCGCCGACGGCGTCAAGTCCCGCGTCTGGCTCGTCGATTGCCTCGTCTATGCGCCGGGGCAGGACAAGAACGAGCTCCTGCGAGAGGCGATCGCATTCGCCGAGACCTTCAGCTTCTAGCTCCGGCGCGCTCGAACGGGCGCATTCTCTTGACAGCGATTGCGGCCTCTGATAGCCTCGCAGAGGTATATTTTCACCCGAAGGATCGGAAAGGCCCCCGCCATGAGCGATGAGCTCCAGAACCTGATAGAACGCTACGATCGTGCGAGGGATTCGCGCCTCTTCGCGCCTCTCGCGGACGCGTACCGCAAGAACGGCGACGTCGACAAGGCGATCGAGATTCTCGATCGCGGTCTCGAGAAGATGCCGCACTACGCGAGCGCCCACGTGATCCTCGGGAAATGCTACTACGACAAGGGAGCGACGGAGCGCGCGAAAGCGGAGTTCCGCCGCGTTCTCGAACTGGACAGCGAGAACCTCGTCGCTCTCAAGTTCATGGGCGATATCCTCCTCGCCGAGGACAAGCGCCCCGAGGCGGCCGAGTTCTACCGGAAGATTCTCTCCATCGACCCGACGAACGCCGAGGTCGCGCGCGCGCTCAAGGAAATGGAGGCGTCCTTCGTCGTCAAGGAGATCGACCTCGCCGACGCGAAAACGATGCGGGACGAGCGTCCGAGGGAGCTGGCGACGATGACGCTCGCAGGAATTTACGCCGCGCAAGGGTATTACAATAAAGCGCTCCGGATCTATCACGACGTGCTCGAGCGGGAGCCCGGGAACGTTGAAGCGAAGGAAATGGTGGCGAAGCTCGAGAGTCTCATGAACGCTACCGAAACGGAGCGCGACAAGGCGTTTCATGAGGACGTTCTCACTATTTCCCTCAGCGATATCAGCGAGGGGCTCGTTTCGAGCACGGCGGGGCACGGCGGGGAAGCGGCGGATGACGGCATCGAGACGAGGCCGGATCTCGCGAAGGATGGCGAAGGGATCGAGCGCGGACGCGCGGACGGGGGAACGGCCGGGCCGGCCTCCGGGATTCCCGCGATCGCGCCGGATAGGGACGAACCCGAAGGATCTTCCAGCGAACCCGCCACGACGGACCGCGACATGGAGCAATTCCGCGAATGGCTCAGGAGATTGCGGAGCAAGTAGAGCGGCCGCGCGGATGGCCGGAGAAGGACGGTCGTGGGGGACACGAGCGATCTCAGAAACGGCACGATCATCAAGATCGACGGGAAGCTCTTCTCGGTCGTCGAGTTTCAGCACGTCAAGGTCCAGCAGAGGCGTCCGATCGTGCGCACGCGGCTCAAGCAGATTCCCGAGGGATACGTGCTCGAAAAGACCTTCATGGCGGGGGATAGGGTCGAGGAGGTCAGGCTCGAGCGCAGGCAGTGTCAGTTCCTCTACACGGCGGGGGATCTCTACTATCTGATGGCTCTCGAGACCTACGAGCAGTTCCCCGTATCGAGGGTTATCGTTGAAAACGCCCTGCCGTATCTCGTCGAGAACATGATCGTGACGCTGCTCGCCGACGGCGACAGACCCATAACGATCGAGCTCCCGTTCATCGTCGAGCTCGCGGTGAAGGAAACGGAGCCGGGTGTTCGCGGGGACACCGCGCAGGGCGGGTCGAAGAGCGCGATTCTCGAAACCGGCACGGCGGTCACCGTTCCGCTCTTCATCGAGGCGGGGAACGTGCTCCGCATCGATACGCGAACCGGACGGTACATAGAACGCGCCTGATACGGCGCGAGAGCGCCGGGCGCGATCCCTCGAACCGGCCTTCCGCGGCCGGCCCCTTTTTTCTCCAAATAGGCCTGATCCTTGCACAAAATAACGTCTGGGAGAGTCCGGCGCAGCACGGGCTTCAGAAGAAGCATAACTATTTGGTATTGATAGCGATAGCCGTTTTGTGAACCCCGGCGCGATTCGCGTTATCATTAGCGGGAAGGTGTGATGCATGACTATCAAGAAGATTCTCGAGGAAATGATCAACCAGGGCGGATCCGATCTTCATCTCAAGGCGGGGCTGCCGCCGGTCGTGCGGGTCGACGGAAAGCTCCGGCACCTCGGTCTCGAGAAGCCCTCGCCGAAGGATCTCGAGGAAATAGCGACCCAGATTCTCACGCCGTCCCAGAAGGATCGCTTCACGAAAACGCGAGAGGTGGATTTCGCGTTCGGCGTCTCGGGACTCGCCCGGTTTCGCGCGAACTTCTACGTGCAGCGCGGCTCGATCGCCATGGTGTTCCGGCACGTGCCCGTGAACATCAAGAGCATCGACGAGCTCGGTCTTCCGGTCGTGCTCAAGGAGCTTTCGCTCCGTCCGCGCGGCCTGATATTCGTCACCGGGACGGTCGGAAGCGGCAAGTCGACCACGCTGACCGCCATGGTCAACGAGATCAACAAAACGGCGAACAAGAACATCATCACGGTGGAGGATCCGATCGANNCACCACGACGAGAAGAGCATCATCAACCAGCGCGAGATCGGAAGCGACACCTCGTCCTTCCATGAAGCGCTTCGCCACATTCTCCGCCAGGATCCAGACGTGATCCTCGTCGGCGAGATCCGCGACGCCCTCACGATGGAGATCGCGCTCATGGCCGCCGACACCGGGCATCTCGTCCTGTCGACGCTCCACACGGTCGACGCGATGCAAACGATCAACCGCGTCATCTCCTTCTTTCCTCCGCACCAGCACCAGGAGATTCGCTACCTGCTCGGCGCCACCCTCCAGTCCGTCATCGCCCAGCGGCTNNTCCGGGAGTATATTATCGATCCTGAAAAGACGCCTCTCATCGCGCAGGCGATTCGCGAGGGTGTCTCCTCTCACGGCATGCAGAGCTTCGATCAATCGCTTATGAAGCTCCTTTCGGACGGGCATATCACCATGGAGGAGGCGCTCAAGAACAGCTCCAACCCTCACGAGTTCAGCCTGAGGCTCAAAGGCATCCAGGCCACGAGCGACAAGACGTGGGAGACGTTCGAAAGCGCGGGAAAGGGCGGCCCTGCGAGCGATTTCTGATCCCAGCGCGCGCATGGGCGATCGCGAGCCGACTCGCGGACCCCGCGGGTCCCCCGCGTTTCGCCGTTCCGGGTGCCGTGTTCGTTCAACATGAGTGCGGGATGAATATCAAATTCTACGCAACGCTCGAACAGGTCGAGAAGAACTCCCTGCAGAACGCTTCGGTCGTCGTCATCGACGTGCTGAGAGCGTCGAGCACCATCGTCGCCGCCATGGAGAACGGCGCCGAGAGGATCATTCCCATCGCAGACGTCGAGACCGCTTCCCGTCTCGTACGCCCCTCGGAGCGCGACAAGAAGCTGCTGGCGGGGGAGCGCAAGTGCCTTCCCGTCCCCGGCTTCGATCTCTCCAACTCTCCGGGAGAATTCACGCCTGCCCGCGTTCGGGGCAAGACGATCGTTCTCACGACCTCGAACGGCACGCGGGCCATAGCGGCGGCCGCGAAAGCGGGGCGCATCGTCATCTGCGCTCTGACGAACCTCCATGCCGTCGCCTCCGCGCTTCGCGGGGAGCCCGAGCTTGTCGTGCTCTGCTGCGGCTCCGAGGGGAGCATCGCGGCGGAGGATCTTCTCTGCGGAGGAATGCTCCTCAAGAGCCTCGAGCCCGCCATTGCGCCGGAATCGATCTCCGACGCGGCCCGCATCGCGCTCGTCATTGCAGAGGAATTCGGTTCGAATGCCGAGGCGTTCGTGCGTTCGTCGGATCACGGTCGAAAGCCCGCCGCGCCCGGGCCCGCGCCCGCCCC
>JAFNGP010000187.1:470-6098 GCA_017885175.1 bacterium | reverse complement strand
CTGTACTCCGAGTGGTTGTGAAGGTGTATGAAACGCGGGGCAGGCATGCTGCCGTCCTCCTCCATCGGGCTATTCTATCACAAGATCGAACTCCGCCGAATTTCCATTTCCCGAACGATCGGATATCTCGACGCGAAGCCGCGCCGGACCCGCCGGATAGGATGCCGGAATGGGAATCGCGAGCCTGGATCGATACTCGTCGTATTCGCATACGACGCGCGCCCCGTTCAGAATCGCCGTCGCCGATTCGGCGTCCACGCCGGATCCTCCGTCGTGAACGGGAACGTAGTAGAGTCTGCGTTTGAAAAAGCCGCTCCCCTCGTTCCGGCGGGTGGACGCGAGGCGTTTCATGACCGGCGCTATCGAATCGGCGAATATCGCGTAGACACCCGGTCTCCTGACATCGACCGTGCCCCCTTCCCTCTCCGGCACGCCGACGCAGAGCCACCCCGCCTTGCCGTTCCAGCGATACAGTCCCGCGGCGCGCCCCGAATCGAAACCGCACCGGAGCGGCCGCGCGTATCCCTCGATCGGAAAATCGAGAGAAAAGGGCGCGGCCACCGGCTCGAGCCCGGGCGCTCTCCTCCCCGGATCCGGCGCCTCGCGCACCAGGAGCGCGGCCAGGCCGCGGACCGAAGGAGCCGTGAGCCGGATCATGAGGCCGTCGCCGGAATCGAATGACGCGGAAGATCCGGCCCCGAACGTGAAGATCTGGAAGGCGCACACGCGCTCGAGCGGGTATCCCCGATGATCCCTTCCCCGTATCGTGAATACGTTCACGCCGCTCGCGAGGCGCGCGACCGGCGCAAAGGCGATATAGTCCCGCGGGCCGGTCTGGAATACGCCGAGCGAATCCCCGCGCGGCCCCCCCGAGCGGCGCACGGAGGGAATCGAGGCGAGCGCACGATCGGCCCGGATCTTCAGGTAGAGCCCTTCGGCGCGAAGCTCGGGAACCGCGCCGCAGAGGACGCTGTCGCGTTCGGCGCGCGGATCGGGAAAGGCGAAGAAACGCAGGGTCTCCGCTCCCTCGCCGTCCCGGACGACGCATCGATACAGCGCGCCCGGATCGGGCGCCGCCGCCGCGCCGAGCGCGCCGGAGGACTCCTCGAGCGCGACAGAGCTCCAGGTCGCTCCCCCGTCGGCCGAAACGGTCAGATTCGCGGATACGGCTCCTCCGTCGGGATCGAATGCGTCGATTTCTATCCGCGGCATGCCGGCGGAGTCCCTCCGCTCCGCCTCGATCTCGGGACGCCGCTCCAGAATGAATCGAAAAAGGCCCCGGGCTTCGTTCCCCGCCGCGTCCCGGACGACGATCTCCCCCCGGTGCGGGCCGGACGGGAGGACGACCGCTCCGGCAGCTCCCGAGTCGTTCGTGACGATGCCGGATCCCTCGCGATCGGGCATCGTATTGCCCGATTTCCTATAAAGCGTGAAATATCGTCCTGCGGCGCCTCCTCCGCGGTCTTCGTACTCGAGCGTGACATCGCCGAAACTGGCGTAATCGAACGTGCGGTTTCGGACACGATACGCCGTCTCGCCGTCTATCAGGAGCTCCACCGAGTACGGCGCTATCCTGTATGACCCTCTCGCCTGCTTGTCGTACATGCTCACGCCGAAGCCGAAAAGGCCGTCGAGCCGCAACGTGCCGTCGAGCACGAAGCTCGCGCCTTCCGACAGGCGGAACCTTTTCGTGAAGGGAACGGGCGAGCCGTCAACGAGGCTTCCCCACGAGAGAGGGACCACCTCGAGCGCCGATATGATCGGCGGGCACGCGTCGGGAACCTCGTACGGACCCGCGAGCGGATTGAACGGCCGGCCGCCGGCGTCGCGCATCTCGAAGTGGAGGTGCGGATGGGGCGAGCCCGAGGCGCCCGTATAGGCGACCGTTTCCCCCGGCCCGAAACGGACCCTGCCGCCCTCTATCTCGAAATCGCACGAGTTCTTCCCCCGCTCGAGCCTCCAGTGATAGGAGAGCGAATCGAGCTCGCGGCTGAAGCCGTTGAGGTGCGCATAGACCGCCGTACGGCCGTCCCCGAGCCTCACGTACAGCGCCTTTCCGTACCCGATCGGCGAAACGCGGAGCCTCACCGCCTCGCACGAGTCGGGCGCGAGGCACGGAAGCCCGATGCGGCCGAATGTCCTCAGATCCACTCCCGCGTGGTAATGCCCGTCGCGATACTCGCCGAAGCTCGAACTGAGCTTCCGGGGCTCGTTCAGCGGCCATCGCAAGACCTCCGCGCGCGCCGGCCCGGCTGCGCAGAGAACGATAGCAAGCAATGCGGCACATCGTGATTTCATGGCGGATGAACCGTATCATCCGGGTCGCCCGCATGTCAATCCGGGCTTTAAAAGAATTGCATTCAGGAGCGCGATATGCTAATTTACCTGAGGTTTTTCGACACATGCGCTCGCGAACGAGCCCGGAATACGCACAAGAAAAGGAATACCGAGTATGCTCAGGAATCTGCGCGAAAGAACGAAGACGATTCTCTGGATCGTGGTCCTCACGTTTGTGATCTCCATCTTCGCGGTATGGGGCATGGATCTCCAGGGACCCCAGCGGAAGTTCGACGCCAGCGTCGTCGGCAAGGTCGACAAGCAGGACATTTCCCAGCAGGCGTATAACGACATGCTCAACCAGCTCTACGCCCAGGTCAAGCAGCAGAAGGGCGAGAATTACGCCCCGAGCGACATGGAGCGGAGCATGCTGGCCGACCAGGCGTGGGAGCTCGCCGTGCAGGGAAGGCTCATGCAGCGGGAGATCGACAAGCTCCACATTACGGTTTCCGACGCCGAGCTCGTCTCGTTCCTTCGGCAGAACCCCCATCCGCAGCTCCAGAGCGCGTTCAAGACGCAAGACGGACAGTTCGATTACCAGGCGTACCTCAAGGCTCTCGCCGACCCGGATGTCGACTGGCCCGAGCTCGAGGCATGGGGCCGCGCGGCAATACCGGAAATCAAGCTCCAGACCTACCTCGTCTCGCAGATCCACATCCCCGAGAACGAGGTGCTCGATCGCTTCAAGGAGCAGAACGTCACGATGAAGGCCCGTTACGTGCAGATTCCGATACAGAAGCCGGAAGGCCCCCCCTACGAGCCCTCCGACGCCGAGCTCCGCGCCCTCTACGAGGAGAAGAAGGAAGAATTCAAGGCGCCCGCGATGCGCCGCGTGCGCGTGATGGAGATCGAAAAGAAGCCCACCGCCGCCGACGAGGAGGACATCCGGGCGCGCGCCGAGGACATCCGCGCGGACATCGTGAAGGGCACGCTCGATTTCGCCGAGGCCGCAAAGGAGTACTCGGACGACAACACCACCGCCGATAAGGGCGGAGAGCTCGGCTTCCTCAAGAAGGGGGACATCGCTCCCGAGTTCGATGCGGTCGCTTTCGCCCTGAAACCAGGCCAGATCAGCGAGCCGGTCCGGACGCCGTTCGGCTATCACCTCATCCGTGTCGAGGAGCGCAAGACGGAAAAAGGGATCGAAACGGTCCGTGCGAGGCATATTCTCATGAAGGTCGAGCCGGGGTCCGACACCGTCGACTCGCTCCAGCTGGTTCTGAGGGACATCGGCACCGAGATTCACGACAAGGGATTCGAAAAGACCGCGGCGAATCGCAAGCTCAAGACCTTCGACACGGAGCCATTCGCGCAGGGAATGTTCATCAAGGATCTTGGCTTCGCTCCGCGCGTCGTGAGCTTCGCGTTCAACTACGGAGAGGGCAACGTGAGCTACGGGATCGACGGCGAAACGTCGATCCGTTTCGTGAAGGTGCTCGAGGAGATTCCCGAACAGGTGAAAACGTTCGAGCAGGCGCGTCCGCAGCTCCTCGAGGAGCTTCGCGCGGGCAAAGAAGCCGATGCGGCGCTGGCGATCGCCGAATCGCTCCGCAAGGATATCCTTTCGCTCGGCTCCTTCGACGCGGCCGCCAAAGCGAAGGGCTTCACGGTCAAGGAGACANNGCGGCCTGCACATTCCTCGCGGTGAACGCCGTGAGCCCCCCGATCGAAGGACAGGGCCGCTTCTACCTGATCAAGGTCGTCGAGCGCGCGGAGCCGGATATGGCGAAGTACATCGAGGCGCGGCAGGGGCTCGTGAGCGAGATGCGCAACGAGATCGCGAACCGCTTCATGGCGAACTGGTACCAGGGTATCAGAGACAACGCAAAGGTCGAGGATCTGAGGGAAAAGCCGCTCCAGTGATCAGCCCTGTTTGTCTTTCCCTTCGCCGATCTCGGGCTTTTTCTCGGCCGAGGACTCGATCTCGCTCTTCACGTCGCGCGAGGCCTTCTTGAACTTCTGGATCGATTTCCCGAGCGCCTCCGCCATGTCGGGAAGCCTCTTCGGCCCGAAGAACAGGAGCACGAGNNAGAACGCTGATGAGGTTCACCTTCAGGGAGAATCCGAAGGTGAGCGTGAATACGAGGAGATCGAGGTCGAGCGGCCCCACCTTGAGCACTTTGCCGGAAACGAAGAGATCCCTCATCACGTTTCCCTCGGGCAGAATGAGCGCGATCACTTCCCCCACGACGCTCCCGACGATCACTCCGAGAAATAACACGAGGGCAATGAGCCCGACGCGTCTTTTTGCCGCCACAGCATAACCTCCTCGATCATTATACACCGCGCCCTTCCGGGCGACAAACCCTAACTTCTTCCGCGCGCCGATCCCCTGACCCGGTCGTACCCCACGATGTACGTGGCGTCGACGAGAGGAGCGGGATCTACTTGCTCCAGGATCATGCGGCATCCGAGAGTCTTCGCGAGCCTCCGCATGAGGCGCGGATTGCCTTTCCGGTCGACGAGCACCGATTCCCCGAAGTCGAGACGCTCCGCGTTNNGACCTCGATCTGGAACGCGGGCTCCTCGTCGCGCGCGAATCGCGCGCCGAGCCCGAACCACCGCACGGCGAGGGAGAATCCGACAAGCCCGGCGAGCAGCGCGACGAAAATGATCGCGCGCGGGCGTCTTTTCCGCCTGCCGATCATCCTCGTCACGCGCGCGCCCTCCCGAAATGGGGAGCGAGCCTCCGGTAGCTCTCCTCGAGCGCTTCCGAAACGACACGCGTTTCCGCGAGAGCGGTCATGAAATTCGTATCCCCGGTCCAGCGCGGGCAGAGATGCACGTGAAGATGCCCGGCTATCCCCGCTCCCGCGCCCTGCCCTATGTTGATCCCGATGTTCATCCCGTCGGGACGATACGCTTCGCGAACGGCCCCCTCGCCGCGAGCGAGGAGCGAGACGAGCTCGCGCCCTTCGTCGAGCGTGATTTCGCCGACGCGCTCGATGTGCCGGTTTGCGACGATCATGATGTGGCCGTTCGTGTACGGAAACATGTTGAGAATGACGAACCAGTGGGCCCCGCGCTCGAGCACGCCCACCTGCTCGTCGTTCTTCTCCTTCTGGATTTCACAGAGGAGGCATCCGTCCTTCTTGGGCATCGCGAAATACGCGCTTCGCCACGGGGCGTAGATTCTATCCATCTCTTTTCATCAGCCTTTCCGCAGCATGGAGCTGTTCGGCGGTGTTGATTCCGAGCACTTCCTCGCGCTGGTCGCACCTGAACACGGCGACGCGCTTCCCCTCCCCCTGCAGAATCTCCATGACGTCGGTGATATAGTATTCCCCCTGC
>JAFNGP010000187.1:0-453 GCA_017885175.1 bacterium | reverse complement strand
TCGCGTCCTTGTGTTCCGTGATGCGGAGAAATATGCCCTGCCCGTCCCGGACGATGCGCCCGTACCCCGTCGGATCGTCGATCTCCGCCGAGAGGACGGTGGCCGAGGCGCTCTCGCCGCGGTGAAACGCGACGAGGCGATCGAGCGTGCGGGGGCGCAGGAGCGGCGTATCGCCGTTCAGGACCACGATTCTGCCCGCGAAGCCGTCGAAACTCCCTTCCGCCATGAGCGCCGCGTGTCCCGTNNGCATCCGCCTGGTGCCCGATCACGACGACGATGCGCGACGGCGACACGGCCTGGACCGTCTCGAGCACGTGTCTGATCATCGACTTGCCGGCGACGGCGTGAAGCACCTTCGCGAGGCTCGATTTCATCCGCGTGCCCTCCCCCGCGGCGAGGATCAGCGCGGCGCATCCGCATCGGTCATCCATACCTGCTCCATTCGGGAAACTC
>JAFNGP010000186.1:241-2730 GCA_017885175.1 bacterium | reverse complement strand
GCGCGTGCGGAACACGCCGGCCAGATCCTTCACGAGCTCGCGGAAATCGATCCTTCCCTCGGAGGCGAAATAGAAGGTGATCTTGTTCCCGGCGAACTGGTACTCGACGTCGACGAGCTTCATCGGCAGCTTGTGCTCGACGACCTTCTGCTGGCAGACCTTGAGCGCTTCGGATTCCTTCGCCCTGATCTCGTTCAGGTGCTCGACGTCCTTGTCGGTCGCGTGGCGGAGGACCTCCTTCATATCGGCTTCGATCTCGTTCCCCTCCGCGCGCGTGAGCGATATGATCTGCCCCATGTCTTCGCCCCGGTCCGCCTGGACGACGCAATAATTGCCGGTCCGGAGGTACAGGGCCTTCGCGTTCCGGTAGAACTCTTTCCGCTGCGCCTTGAATTGCACTTCAATGATTTCCATAGGCCTCAATCTAATACCACGCGTTCGTCAAATCAAGAAACAGATGAGAGAGCGTCAGCTCCAGATCCGCGTTCCGCCGGAGGCTCTCGAGCGCGGCGGATATCTTCCCGACGTCGCCGGGGAGATCCCGCGCGGCCGCCGCCGCGACCCTTTCGGCCCCTATCGAATCCGCGAGAACGCCTTTCTCGGACTCCGTGAGCCGCCCGTCGCGACTCCTGATGAAGAGGCCGAACAGGATGATCATTTCCTCGAGAAGCTCCGCGACGTCCTCGCGCGAATAGCCCCTGTTGCGCCTCCGGACCTCGCTGTAGCCCGCGAGCTCCTCCGCCTCGGCGACGAGCTCCTTCTTCTTCCCGTCGACGACGAGCCCGACGACGGCCGCGGCGTCCTTCCAGAGCCCGAGGAAACGCTCGTCGAGAAGGCTGATGCCGCGGCGAAGGTTCCCCTGGGCGAGCGCCGCGAGCCGCTTCGCCTCCTCCTTCTCGACCGAGTAGAACTCCTCGAGAAAACCGGCGATCGCCCCGGCGGAGAGCGGATCGAAGCGGACCTCGTAGCAGCGGGAGCGGATCGTCGGAAGCAGCCTGTCGGGATACTCCGTCACGAGAACGATCGCGGCGGAGGCGGGAGGCTCCTCGAGAAGCTTGAGCAGCGCGTTCTGGGCCTCCACCGTCGCGAGGTGCGCCTCGAAGATCGCGACGACGGAGCGCCTCCCCTCGTACGGGTGCTTGGAGAGCGCCTCGATGACGAGCCGCACGAGGTCTATGCCGACGCTCCGGGCGCGGTTCGCGAACTCCCCCCGGGCGAAAAAGTCCTCGCGCCGGCTCTCGAGCACGAGCGGAAGGCCGGCGTCGATCTCTCCGTGGGGGACCGGATAGATGAGATGGAAATCGGGGTGCTCGAGGGTCCGTATCTTCGAGCAGGCCGCGCATCGGGCGCCGGCGCCGCACGCCGGCCCCGGGCCCCGCCCCTCGCAGTTGAGCGCGGCGGCGAGCTTCACGGCCATGAGCTCCTTGCCGGCGCCCTCGGGCCCCGCGAAAACGAGCGCCGGGGGAAGCTTCCCCGAGGCGGCCAGCCCTTCGAGGAGCGGTCCGGCGCGCGTCTGCGCGCGCGCGATCGCTTCCGCTGCCGCGAGAATGTCCATGCTCGACGTACCCTCCCGAACTTCCGCGCTTCCGCGGCCCCGCGACGGCCGCCTATTTCCCGAGCCACTCGGCGGGGTCGAGCGCCTTCTTCGATTTCCGTATTTCGAAATGGAACGCGCTCCCCGCCTCGGCGGACGCGCCTCCCGCTTCCGCGATGACGTCTCCCGCGTTCACCATCGCGTCCTTCTTGACGAATACCTTCGACGTATGCGCGTAGAGCGTGTAGTACCCCTGCCCGTGCGCGACGATGATGCAGTTGCCGAAGCCGGGCAGCAGGCTCGCGTACTCGACCTTGCCCCGCGCGACCGCGCGCACGGGGGATCCGGCGCGCGCCTCGATGTCGATGCCCGGATTGAAGGTCACCGTCCCGAACTCGGGATGCCTCGACTCGCCGAATCCGCGCACGCGCTTCCCCTCGACCGGCGGGTTCATGCGCCCCTTGAGCGCGGGAAAATCCTTTGCGGCGCCCGCCTCCCAGGCTTCCGGGGCGCCCGCGGTCCGCGCCTTCTCGAACGACTCGATGATCGCGAGGAGATCCCGCTCCGCGCGCGCGAGCTGCTCGATTCTTCTCTGGGATCCGCTCTTGCTCGTCTTGAGCTCGGCGAGCGTTTTCTTGCGCTTATTCTCGTTCGCCTTGAGACGCGCGAGCTCCCGCTCCTTCTCGCGCCGCGCGGAGGTCGCCTGCGCGAGCGATTCCGTGAGGTTCGCCTCCCGCCGGGCGATATTCGTCTTTTGCCGGCGGACCTCCTCGACGAGGTTCGCGTCGCGCTCGGCTATCGTCGAGAGAAACTTGTACCGCTGGAGAAGGTCGCCGAAATCGTCCGATTGAAGGAGCTCCTGCCACGTGTACTGCGGCCCGCTCTTGTACATCTCCCGCAGCCGCTTCGCGAGAATGACGCGGCGGCGGTCGAACACCTTCTCGCTGTAATCGAG
>JAFNGP010000186.1:0-235 GCA_017885175.1 bacterium | reverse complement strand
CGCTCGACCTCCTCGATCTTCCTGCGTTCGGCGGAGATCTCCTCGCGGAGCTTTTGAAGCTCGGCGTCTTTCGCCCTGATCCGTTCGTCGAGGGAGCCCTCGCCCTGATCCTGCGCGGCCGCCGCGGCGGCCGTCGCGCACAGCAGCGCGGCGAGCAGGACGAGCGTTCTTCGAGCATCCCTCCAGGGCATGTTCAGACCGCCTTCGGAGCCGTTACACTTTGAGGAAGCGCCGC
>JAFNGP010000185.1:855-9389 GCA_017885175.1 bacterium | reverse complement strand
CGTCTCGCTCCAGCAGGCGAACGGCTCGATAACGTTCCTCCTCCCTCACGCGGATATCACGCCCCTGGCGAACGCGCTTCCGCGGATGAAACCGGACGCTGCCGTCGAGATCATGCGCGCGATCATGTCCTACGTCCTCGCGCGAATCGGGGAGGGACTCTGTTTCTGCAATCTCAATCTCGAATCGCTCTATATGGCGAACGGCGAGCCGGGCATACTCCCCGTCGCCTACCTTCTGCCCGGCGATTGCCTGCGCCGCGTGTCGGCGAACCCTTCAGGTCTCGCGGACGTTACGGACGCGCCTATCGGGGATCTTCGCGCCCTGGGGAACGTGCTTTCGATCTTCGCCCCTTGCCTCGATCGCGGAATCGCCGGCCGGATCAAGAGCCTCGCCGACCGGCTGCAGTCGCTGGCCCGGGAGACGACCGACGCCGAGATCCGCTCCGCGCTCGACGAGATCGCCGGGTGCGCCGGCGAGGAGCCGCCGCGGGAGCGCTTCTTCCCGGGGAGGCTTTCCGGATCGCCGCCGCCGTCCGCGCCCGTGCGCGCGATGAAGCACGCCGCCCTCAAGGCGCGCGAAGGGGAAAAACAGATCGTGATCGTCACCGGCGTTCGCGGCGGAGGGAAAACGCACTTCCTGGAATTCATCACGCAGCGCCTCGCGAGCGAATGGGGTTTCCGGCACGGACGTATCGCGGGAGATCTGGCCCTCTACCAGGACCCGGCCGATCGGGAGGCGGGCTGCAGCCGCGATTTCACCATCGTCGACGATCATGGAGATGAGCCGCTGCTCGCGTGCCACGTCGTCGATTACGTGTGCCAGGCGATCGAGCGATGCAATCTCGTCGTGCTCTCGGGCAACGAGGACGCGCCGCTCCTTGCGCGGCACGTCAGGGAAGAAATATCCAAACGGGCGATCGATATCAGGGAAATCGAGCTCCCCGCCCCGGGCCAGCGCCGGGACGACCGGGAACCCGACGCGAGCGGCCCGCGATTCCTCGACGCCCTCTCCGGCGAGGAACGATCGGTTCTCGGATTTCTCGCCGTATTCGGCTTCGAAGTCCCGCTCTCGTTCCTGCTCGGAATCTTCACGCCGGAGGAGAACGGCGTCTTCACGGCCCTGCAGAATCTTGTCGCGCGCGGTCTCGTGAAATCGCGCGCCGAGATTTCGAGCCTCGCCGGCGGCAACCTCGCGATCGTGTACTCGCCGGCGAGCGGATCCGCGGCCCGGGAGGTCCTGCGAAACCTGCCGCCGGAAAGGAAAGAATCGATCCATCGGAGCATCGCTCGTCTCCTCGCGGAAATGAAGAACGCCCCATCGCCCTATACGTTCTTTCATCTCGTCCGGAGCGGCGCGAGAGAAGAGGCCGCGCTCAAGGGCCTCGAGATACTCCGGTCCTTCATGAAACGGAAGAAGCTCGCCGCGCTCAACTGCTTCAACGCGAGCTACATGGACGAGAAGCTCGACCGGGCGCTCCTCGTCGACACGCGCTTCAACCTTTACCTCGAGCTCGGCAACCATTTCTCGCTGACGGGGAGCACGGAACGGGCGGAATGCCTGTTCCATCAGTGCCGCGAAGGGATCGCCCGCGAAGAGGATCCCGCGCGCTTCCGGAATCTCGCGGTCGAGGCGGCGAGGCGCGAGAGCGAGATTCTCGAGAAGAAGGGGGAATTCCTCAGGGCGGAGAAGCTCCTCGAAAAGGCGCTCGACGCCCACGGGGAAAAGCTCCTCTCGAGCGAGCGCGCCAAGCTCTACAACGACATCGCCTGGATCCACTACCGTCTCGGGGCGTTCGACCGTTCATGGGAGCATTGCCTCGTCGTGCACAAGCTGCTCGACGAGAAGCAGAATCCGGCCGAAATCGCGCAGGCTTACAACCTCATGGGCACGATAAACTGGAACCGGAGCCGGTACGACGACGCGATTCTCTGCTACAAGCGCTGTCTCGCCCTCCGCGAGGAGTGCGGCGACGAAATCGGCATCGCCTCGAACTACAACAACCTCGGCCTCGTGTATCGCTCCCTCGGGATGGTCGCCGAAGCGCTCGAATGCTTCACGAAAAGCATGGAGATCAAGAAGCGGCACGAGAACCTCCCCGGGCTCGCCGCCGCGCACCTCAACCTCGCCCTCGTGTACCTCGACCTCGAGCAGATCAAGGACGCCGAGCGGAGCTGCGTCACGGCCTCGCGCCTCGCGGAGGAGATCGGCAACCAGCAGCTCCTCGCCGAATCGTACGGCACAATGGGCGAGATATGGTTCCTCCAGGGCAATTACGAGAAAGCGCAGAGCTGCTACGCGAAGGATCTCCACCTCTGCGACAAGACAAAATCGCTCAGGGAACGGGCCGTCGTGTATCGGAAGCTCGGCGATCTCAACTTCGCCCTCGGCAAGCTCCCCGAAACGAAAGAGCTTTGCGCCCAGGCGCGATCCCTCAACCAGAAAATCGGTTCCCGTCTTGAAACGGCGCTTCTCAACCTGCTCGAGGGAAAGATACTCCTCGCCGAGGGCAAGCGCGAGGACGGCCGCTACAAGCTCGAAGGGGCGAGCCTCGAGCTGTCGCTTCTCGGCAAGAAGAACGCGGCTTCCGCCGTCGCCGCCGACATCGGAAAACTTTACCTCGAAGAGGGGAACGAGCCGCTTGCCCGGGAGTATCTCCTGCGGGCGATGTCCCTCGTCGCCGGGGGAGAGCAGGCTCCGCAGCAGGTCCGGCTTCTTCAGGACGCGCTCGACGCGCGATCCCCCCTCAGCCGCGACCAGATCGTCACGGACTCGGATCGCTTTCGAGCGATCTGCAGACTCGCCTCTCTCATGCGGACGGCTCGCGATCAGGAAACGCTCCGCGCGACGATAGTCGAGACGGCCCGGCGGATCACCGCGATGGATCGCGCCGCGTATCTCACGAAAGCCGAAGGCCACGACTCGTTCCGCATCGCCGCCGCGAGCGGCGGTTTCACGGCGGGGAGCATGCTCGCCGACCGGAACATCGGCGCGGTTCTCTCGATGGCGCTCCGGCTCGGATATCCGCTCGACGTTTCGCGCACGACGATTCCCGAGGGCAAGATCGCCCCCGAATTCCTCGAAGAGCACCCGGGCCTCATCTGCGTGCCGCTGCGGATCCACGGCGAAGCGGCGGAATTCCTCTACCTCGACTCGACGCGGAGCGCCGCCCGGACGACGGACGAGGACCACAGCCTCCTTCTCTCCTTCAGCCAGGAAGCGGCGGCGGCCATCGAGAAGATGCTCCTCCTCGAGAGGATCGACCATCTCGAGAAATCTCGCTCCGTCGTGAAGAGCGCGATCGCGCGGCCCAAGGAACGCCTCACGTTCCGGGATCTGATCGGGACGTCCGCCCCGATGCGGGCCATCTACGAGCTCGTCGAGGGAATCAAGGACATGGATACGACCGTCCTCCTCACGGGATCGAACGGAACGGGGAAGGATCTCATCGCCAAGACGATTCATTACGGGGGATGCCGCGCCGAGAGGCCGTTCGTCTCTCTCAACTGCTCGGCGATACCGGACGAGCTTCTCGAGAGCGAGCTCTTCGGCCACGAGAAAGGGGCTTTCACGGGCGCGCACAAGCAGCGGATCGGCCATTTCGAATCGGCGAACGGAGGAACGATCTTCCTCAACGAGATCGGCGACATGCCGCTGCGGCTCCAGCCGAAGCTCCTCCACGTCCTCGAGAACCAGAAGTTCTACCGGCTCGGCGGAACGACCACGATCTCGACGAACGTCCGTATCATCACCGCGACGAACAAGGACCTCCTCGGCCTCGTGAGAGAGGGCAGGTTCCGCGAGGATCTCTACTACCGGATCAATATCTTTCCGATTCGCGTTCCCGATCTCAAGGAACGGGTCGAAGACATCGAACCGCTCTGCAATCATTTCCTTTCGACCTTCTGCCGGCTGTACGGCATCCCCCTGAAGAAGATTTCCGCCGAGGCGATGTCGCTGTTCACTTCTTATGATTGGCCGGGAAACGTGCGGGAGCTCGAGAATCTCATCAACCGTATCATCATCATCTCGAAGAAGGAGACGATTCTTCCCGAAGACCTGCCCGAGTGCATCCTGAAGCGTCCCGAGAGCGCCAGGGCGGAATCGCGCGCGACGATCGAGGAGACGATCGACACCCTTCTCGAGAACGTCGAGCTTTCGACGGGAGACCCGATCCTCCCCCGGATCGAGGGGATGATCGTGAGCAAGGTCGTCGAGAAGATGGGCGATAAAACGAAAGCGGCCGCGGTCCTCGGCATTTCGAAACCTACCGTCTACGCGAAGCTGAAGAAATATGGACAGAACAAGCGTTCATAAACGCCCGCCGCTTCTCATCCCGGCCCTCGTGATCCTCGCCGCCCTTCTCGCCGTCTATCTCCCCGTTCGCTCGCGCATCGCGGGATCCGATCGTTCGCGGGAAGGGCCCGCGCCGGGAACCGCGCTCAGCGTCTTCATCACGAACCAGCTCGCCGGCTATCGAGAGCCCTGCGGCTGAAAGAAGAACAAGCAATGCGGGATGGCCCGGTGGGCTTCCCTCGTCGAAAAAAGGCGCAGCGAAAGAGCCGTGCTCGTCGTCGACACCGGCGATTTTTCGCTGCCGCCGGACACGAGGCAGCGCGATCTGAAGGAACGCTACTTCATGGAGGCGATGAAGCTTCTCGGGTACGACGCCGTCGGCATCGGCGAATTCGAAACGCAAGCCGGGATCGAGGGGCTGCAGGCGGCCGCGAAACGCTACGACATCCCTCTCGTGAGCTCGAACATCTTCGACCGTGCGCTGAAAGAACCCGTGGCCCCCGAATCAATCGTCAGGGATATCGGAGGAGTCCGAACGCTCTTCGGCCGCAGGGGCGCCGTGCGCGTCGGCATCTTCTCGGTCGTTCTGCCCGTTTTTATCTACCGGGACGGCGCGGACGAACGCCAAAGATACAACGTCGTCGATGCGAAGCTCTCGGCGCTCGCGGCGGCGACGAATCTGCGCACCAGGGGGTGCGATCTCGTCATCGCGGTGAGCCACCTCGGATGGCGCAACAGCCTCGAGCTCGCCCGGGAAGTGCCGGGGATAGACGTCGTTCTGAACGGGCATCGCGAGCACAAGAGAACGTACGAGGAGCGCGTCGGCTCGACGGTCGTCGTCGATACGGGCGAGAAAGAATGGTCGTTTACCGAAGTGTCCGTGACATTCAACGGCGATTCGCTCGACGTCGCCGCCGCGGACGTCTGCGGCGCCGCCTTGGCGCTGAGCGAGGATCCGCGCCTCGCCGCACTTCAGAAGAAATACGCAAAAGAGATCAAATGACGGGAAGACTGGTGGGGACTGTAGGATTTGAACCTACGACTTCTATCGTGTGAGGATAGCACTCTACCGCTGAGTTAAGCCCCCACGCATACGGGATAGTATAAAACCCGGGGACTAATTGCAAGCCCCGGCGTCGTTCGGATCTTCGGGACCTTCGGAATCTCCGGAATCTGCCGGCCCGCCCTCTCTCTCCCTCTCTTCGTTCTCCTTCATGACGGCCTTCGCCGCTTCGAAATCGCTCTCCTTGACGAAGAGCTTCACCTGCCCGAGGCCGTCGACCGTGAACGGCAGAATGTTGGGAGTGACGCCCGTGCGGACGGCCACTTCGATTCCTTCGGACTCGAGCATTCCCTTGAGAACCTGGGCCTCGAAATCCCCCTGTACCCTCGCGAGCTCGACGAGCTTCTCGTCCCGTTCATTCTTCGGATTCTCCATCGTTTTCCTCCCGGTTTTCTATAATACTATCTGCCGAATGAACAGGCAAGATAATGCCGGGGGATCACCGCGATAGCTCGGCGGCGAGCTTCCAGTACGGATCGGTTACCGGATGCTCCAGCTCCGTCGCCACCCCTCCCTGGATCACCCGCAATCCTTCCTTTTCCAGCACGATCTCGCCGCAGCTCGCGCTCGAAATGCCTTCCGCCGCGAGGGCGGCCACGAGCTCGTCGGCGTCGCGGCCGTCGACGGCGACGATGAGCGTGCCCTCGCTGATCGAACAGAAGGGATCGAATCCGAAGATCTCCGCGGTCTTCTTCACGACCGGCTGGACCGGTATCAGATCCTGCTCGACCCGCAATCCATACGCCCCCGCCCTCGCCATCTCGTAGAGCCCGCCCCAGATGCCGCACTCGGTCGCGTCATGCATGACGTGGACTCCCCTGAAGGTCCGGGCGATCGCGCATTCGTCGAGAACGCTCATCTGCTTGAACATGGCGGCGGCTTCCTTCTGGAAGGCTTCCCCTCCCGCTTCGACGAATTTCTGCGGGAACAGCGCGGCGAGGAGCCCCGTCGTCTCTATCGCCGGTCCCTTCGTTATCAAGATCTCGTCCCCGATCTTCGCCCGGTGGGGACCCCTCAAATGCTTCTCGTCGCCGATCGCGATCGCCGTCGCCCCGCCGACCATCGGATAGTTGCATCCGGCGTACCGTGCGGTATGCCCCGTGATTACGCTGATTCCATATCGCTCCGCCTCCTCGTGCACGGCGCTCCACAGCTCCTCGAGCTGATCTTCGGTCGTTTCAGGCGGAAGGTTGAGATCGATCGTGAGGTACTTCGGCGTGAGCCCGGAGACGGCCACGTCGCAGAATACGATATGAAAGCCGAACCAGGCCGCCCTCGCGAATCCGAGCGACGGAACGATGAAGAACGGATCGGTCGACAGGGCAATAACCTTGTCGCCGATTCTGAGCACGCCGTAATCGACGCCGTGCCGCGGACCGATCACGACACTCTCGTCCCGGGCGCCGAGACGGGGGTAAATGACGCGGTCGAAGAACTCCGGATGGATCTTGCCGAGATCGGGCAATTTCAGAGCGTTCATGGGTCCTCCCTACGCAGGTTCTAACCTGATCAGGTTCAACGGGTCCCTGAATCTCCTCCAGGTTCTCAGCCCCGGCCGGATCGATCGCCGCGAGGGGCTCCCCAAATAGTGGTCGTTCATCGTTGCTGCCGCAAGTATCCGCGAGAATGCGCGGTCTGTCAAGGCGCAAGCGCGCCCGCCGCGCGCCGCCCCGCGATCTACGCCGTTCTCCGCGCCGGGGCCCCCTGTCCCCGAGATCCGCGTTTTTCCTTGTGCCCGCCCTTTGCAGCCCCTATACTCCGAGCCTCGGATCACGGGAGGAATTTCCATGTACGACGTCACCATCATCGGATCTGGTCCCGCGGGTCTCACCTCGGCGATCTATGCGCGCCGGGCCGAGCTCGCGACGCTCGTCGTCTCGGGCGCGCAGCCCGGCGGACAGCTCACGATCACGTCCGCCGTCGATAATTACCCTGGGTTCCCCGAGGGCATCGAGGGTCCCGAGCTCATGGAGCGCATCCGCGCGCAGGCCGCGAAATTCGGAGTCGAATTCGACCTCGGGGAAGTCACGGCGGTCGATTTCGAGACGAAGCCGTTCAAGATCGCGATCGGTAAAAGGAACGTCGAGACGCGCGCCGTCATCATCGCCACGGGCTCCGCGTGCCGCTGGCTCGGGCTCGAGTCGGAGACGAAGCTCCGCGGCAAGGGAGTCTCGGCGTGCGCGACGTGCGACGGATTCTTCTTCACCGGCAAGCACGTCGCCGTTCTCGGCGGCGGGGACGCGGCAATCGAAGAGGCGACGTTCCTCACGAGGTTCGCGAGCCGCGTGACCGTCGTCCACCGGCGCGAGGAGCTCCGCGCATCGAAGGCGATGCAGAAGCGGGCGCTCGACAACCCGAAGATCGATTTCGAATGGAATTCGACCGTCGAGGACGTGCTGGATCCGGCGAAGAACAAAGTCACCGCGCTCGTCCTCAAGAACGTCAAGACCGGCGAGACGAAAGAGCTTCCCGTCGACGGCGTTTTCGTCGCGATCGGCCACGAGCCCGCGACGGGCCTGTTCAAGGGAAAGGTCGAGCTCGACGCGAAAGGCTACGTCGTGACGCGCGGGACGCGTACGTCGGTAGCGGGCGTCTTCGCCGCGGGAGACGTGCAGGACCCGCGCTATCGCCAGGCGATCTCGGCCGCGGGAAGCGGATGCCAGGCGGCTATCGAGGCGCTCAAGTTCATCGCGGGCGAGGACGCCCTGCCGGGCTGGTGAATCGCATGGAGCAATTCGCAGGAAAACGGGCTCTCGTCACGGGGGGCTCCCGCGGCATCGGGCGCGCGATCGCCCTCAGGCTCGCGGGCCTCGGCGCCGACGTCGCCGTCAATTACGTGAAGAACGATCAGGCCGCCGAAGAGACGGCCCTCGCGATCGAGCGGCTCGGCCGGCGGTCGCTTCGCGTGAAGGCGGACGTCTCGGAACCGAAAGAGGTGAAGAGCCTCTTCGCGGCCGCGAAGGAGGCGTTCGGCGGGCTCGACATCTTCGTCTCGAACGCCGTTTCAGGCGTCATCGGCCCCGCGACGCGCATCGGGAAATTCGGCTGGGACCTCGCCCTCAACGCAAACGCCCGGGCGTTCCTGCTCGGCGCGCAGGAGGCGGTGAAGCTCTTTCCCGAATCGGGAGGAAAGATCGTCGCGGTTTCGTCGATCGGGAGCTTCTCGTGCCTGCCCGG
>JAFNGP010000185.1:0-758 GCA_017885175.1 bacterium | reverse complement strand
GAAAAGATCCTCGAGGCGTGGAAGGATCGAACGCCGGCCGGCCGTATCGCGAAACCGGAAGAGATCGCCGCGGTCGCCGTGTTTCTTCTCTCGGACGACGCCTCCTGGATCCAGGGGCAAACGATCGTCGTCGACGGAGGCCTCACGCTCTAGCGCTCACGCGCCGTCGAGATGCCGTCCCTCCTTGCGCTCCATCCACTCTTCGGGATCTATGAAATACTCGAGCGTATCCTCGAGCGAGAGCCGGTGCTCGCGCTCCATCGACGCGAGCAGCGTGAAAAACCGCTTCTCGGCCTTGTCCTTGGCCTGCCCGGCGAGCATCTCGTAGAAGTTCTCCCCTTTGTGCTCGAAATCGATCGCCGCCTTGACCGCGGCTATGTCGTCGTCGTCGCTTTCGGGGGAGAGCGTCGCCTCTTTCACGAGACGGCCGAGCGCTTCGGTGACCCGCGTCGGTATTTCGATCGAGAATCCGTCGGGCCACTTGTTGCGCACTTCGAGCTTCTTGTGGAGCTCGACGAGCCGCTTGTAGTGCTCGCTCTCGTCGGCCGCGATCGATTCGAACATCTGCCTGCCGAGAGCGTCCTTCGTGCGCTTCGCGTGCGCCAGATAGAAATCGCGCTCCTTCTCCTCGTTCGTGAGCGCGAGCGCGAGAGCTTCGAGCTTTTCCTTGCCATCCATTTCGATGAACCTCCCTGGCTTCCTTCCTTGACACCCGGGGGCGCTATACCCTATTATCAATAAGAATTCTTATCGCTTGT
>JAFNGP010000184.1 GCA_017885175.1 bacterium | reverse complement strand
GACCTGCGGGTCGAGCTGTCGCGCTACCCTGAGATCGAGGAGGCGCTCCGGACGGAGCGCCCGGTCGTCGTGCAGAACGTGATGGAGCACCCGCTGTTCGCGCAGATCCGGGAACGGTGGGCCGCGCAGTCCGTGGACGTGAACGTGCGTTGTGCCGTGGCGCTGCCGGTGTTCGTGCAGGGGACGCCGGCCGGCGTGTTCTTCCTCCGGACCGGCGATGGCGATCCCGAACTCACCTCGCGCGACGTCGCGCTGGCCGACACCATCGCCCAGGCCGCGGCGAAGGTGCTCGAGAACGAGGACCGGCGGGCCGCCATCTTCCGGCGCCAGAGCGGCGCGAGCGCCCGGGATTCGCTGAGCGGGGTGGCCAGCCTCGACGTGCTCGACGCGCGCCTGAAGGACGAGTTCGAGCGGTCGCGTCGCTACCGGCTGCGCTTCAGCCTGGTGCTCATCGACGTGGACCACTTGCGGGATTTCAACGAGAAGTACGGGAACGGGGTCGGGGATCGGGTCCTGGCCGACCTGGGTCACCTGCTGCAGCGGGAGCTGCGGGCCCCGGACTTCGTGGCGCGCTACGGGAGCGACGAGTTCGAACAGGTGCTGAAGGGCGGATTCGCGCTCAAGGTGCGAACGACCTCGGGGGACATATCGACGACCCTGCCGCTGACGGTCAACAAGGTCGGCAGGCACTACCTCATGGGCGTCGTTCGGGAGGGAAAGTCCGTCGTGATACTGGAAACGGCGAGCGGCGATATCGACGTGAGCGAGCCGGAGGAATAACGATTCATGGAATGCCATCTGTTTGGGCTTCAAATACAGCGGTACCACGACGGCGAGCTTGAGCCGGCGGAACGGGCGGAATACGAGAACCACCGGCGCCGGTGCGGGACGTGCGGCGCGCTGGACGCTCGCTTCGCGCTCATCGCCGGCGCGCTCGACGGGCTGGCGCTCTTCGAGCCTTCGCCCGGTTTCGACAGGAAGGTGCTGTCGCAGGTCGATATCGGCGCCTATCGCGTCAGCCCCGCGCGCAGGGCGGTCCGCGCGGCCGGCAGGGGATGGAGCGCCGTGCCGATCCCCGTTCGCAACGGTTCGCTCATCGCGGCGCTGGGGTTCTTCTTCATCGCCGTATATAAGCCGCTTCTCGATTACATGATCGCGACGATCCGGCAAGGCGCCGAGGCGTTCTGGACGGGAACGATCTTCGCGAAAGCGCTCCTCGGCAAGATAGAAGCGATCTGGCATGGCGCCGGGGCCGCGCGGAATTACGAAATCGTCGGTCAGACGCTTCTCAGGGCGTTTCATCGGTACGCGACCGGAATGAACGCGGCCCAGGTCGCCGCGGCGATCGTCTCGCTGATACTCGTCGCCGTCGTGCTCCACCGAACACTCGGCGCGGCACGGAGAAAAGGAGAAAACCATGTTGGCATTCTGTAATGGCGCCGTCGTAAAGCTCCTGCTCGTCGTCGCGGGATTCGTTTCGAGCGATATGCACGCTCCCGCCGGGTATCAGAACGCCTCTGCCGCGTCGGTCGCGTCGTCGGACGTCTTTTCGACGGCCGATACCGTCGCTTCTCCGAAGAGCGCATCGGTGCCTCAGAAGCCCCTGAAACCGCCGAAAGCGGAAAGAACGTCCACGATCACGATAACGGACGAAGGCATTCAGATCGAATCGAAAGGCTCCGAGAAGGTCATCCTCGATATCGACGCGAAGAATCTGGACAAAATCGACAAGAGAGTCATCGACAAGCTCGATAATCTTCCCGAATCGCTCGACACGGTCTTCGACGAGGATGAGGATAAGCGGTTCTTTCGCGTGAAGGGTTCCGATGTGGTGCAATTCGGAAAGAAGATCCACATCGGACCGGACGAGCTCGTCAACGGCGACGTGGTGGCGATCGGGGCGGATATCATCGTCGAGGGCAAGGTCATGGGGGACGTCGCCGCGATCTTCGGCTCCGTCGAGCTCGGGTCGGCCGCCATCGTGAACGGGGAAGTCGTTTCGATTCTCGGCGAGGTGAACCGGGATGACGGCTCGATCGTCCGCGGCGAGACCGCCGTCATCGGGAAGCATCACCGCAACGGGCTCACCTTTCCGATCGGCCCCTTCGGCGAAGGCATGTTCGGCGCGGGCGCCAAAGTCGTTCTCTTCATCATCACCATACTGCTCATGCTCATCGTTTTGTACTTCATCGCGCAGCGCATGAACATCGCCTCGGCCCACGCGAGCGGCTCCTTTTTGAAATCGTTCGGGGTGGGTCTTCTCGTCCTTTTCGCCGGGACCGTGCTCGTCGCCGTCCTTTCGATCATTCTCGCGATCACGATCGTCGGCATTCCGGTCGCCGTGCTCCTCGTTCTCTCCTTCGCCGCTCTGTTCGTGCTCGGCTACTTCGTGAGCGCGATCGCGCTCGGCTCTTTCGTCGCGAGAAAGTGCAACATGGAGCGGGAGTCGGTATACGTCCACGGCTTCATCGGGATCTTCCTGCTCTCGATTCTCGGCATAATCGCGGGCTTCATGTTCTTCAACCCCTGGATGGGACCGGCCCGCGCGATGCTCCGCGGGGTCGGGGGTCTCATCAACTTCGTGGCTGTCATGACCGGAGTCGGCGCGTTCATCGTCTCGAAGGGGGGAAGTCTTTCCCGCGCGCCCAAGTAGATGTCCGGCGAATAGGGGAGCTTTTGCCCCTTTGACAGCGCTCTTTCCCCCTATTATCTTGATACGTGAATTTGTTTGCATATCTGCAACGAGCGATCGTGATCCCGCTCGCACGGAAGCGCTTCCTGGCGCTCCTTTTCTCGGCCCTCGTCGCGGGCGCACCGCGGGAAGCGCGCGCCGGGGAACGGGCGCGAACCGAGCCGCGGGATACGAGCGCGGCGGGAGGCATTCTCTCGCGCGCGGCGGCGCGGTTCTCATGGCCCGATTGGGCGCGGCACGGAGGAGGCGCCCGGGATGACGAACCGGCCGGGGCCGCGGCGGATCCCGACACGGAATGGAAGAACCTCGAGCCGTGTTACGGCTGCGCCATAGATTCGATCGTTGTAACGGGCAACGAGCACACCAAGGAAATCGTGATTCTCCGGGAGATGGCGACCAAGCAGGGCGCCGTTCTCGATGAACGCCTCATTCGAAGAGATTCGGCCTACCTGCACGGTCTCGGCTATTTCGCCGAAGTGAGCATGGCGGCGGAGCAGAGGGGGGCCGGGAGATGCCGTCTCCGCGTGTCGATCGTCGAGCGGCCGGCCGTCTTCATGCGTGTTCCCTATCCGGTCGTCAACTACGATTTCCAGAGGGGGCTGAGCTACGGGGCCACCTGGAAGATCAAGAATTTTCGGGGGCTCGGCGAGGATCTCGCCTTGTCCGGCCTCACGAGAAAGGACCGGGAGGAGGGTGTGAGCTTCTCCTGGAGCGATCCCTGGTTTCTCGGGCGCAGGGCGCCTTTCCGGTTCGATACCTACGGGTACCGGCGTCTCGGCGATCCGGCGGATGTCGATGAGGAATACCTGAAGCAGCTGGTAGGGACGAGCGGCGGCTTCGGGCTCCCGCTCACGCAGAGTCTCGTGAAGCAGCTCTGGCTCAAGACGAATCTCTCCTTCGAGAGGCGAAAAACGAAGCTTACCCTTGCCGACGCATCCGGCGATTACTCCGGCCAGTTCTATTTTCAGAACTTCGTCTCCGTCGGCGCCGAGCTCGAATACGACAGCAGGGATAATCGCATAGCCCCGTTCAACGGCATGTTCCACAGGATTCGGGTGAGAAGGTTCTCCTCCGTGTCGGGACCGGAGCAGCGCTATGTCTTCTATGGACTCTCCGATTATTTCTACGTTCCGACGGGAGAGTATCGCTCGTTCATCCTCGGCGTCGACGGGGATATCCGCGAGGGGGATACCCCGACATACCTCGATATGAAGCTCGGCGGCGTCAGGGACATCCGCGGTTTCCGGGACGACGAGCTCCGCGGCACGGTCAAGCTCGTCGCCACCCTCCAGTACCGCGCGCGGCTCGTCGGGACGCGCGTTTTCAGAATTCCGAAGATCGGAAAGTTCGATTTCACGATGAACTGGGTCGCCTTCATCGATAACGGAGCTCTCATGGACGACATCCGCGATGCCGGAGGGGAGAGATTCTACTCGACGGGCGGTCTCGGCGTCGAGATTATCTCCCCGTTCAGGGATCTGATCCGGCTTGAAATGGCGACCGACGGAAAGAACTCCCCCGCGTTCTACATGACTGCCGGAACGGATTTTTAGCCGAGTTCAAGGTATCCGCTTTACGGCAAGGCTGTTCCCTATCTCTCCCGCCGCATGCGCGGGTTTTTCCCCACAGCGCGACAACCTGCGGATATCCGTTATAATTTATTATTAATAAGCCAATTATAACTATATGGAGATGTCATTATTCCCGCGGAGTGGGTCAAAAGACTCAATTCCCCGGCGTAAGGCAAAGGCCGAATCCGCCCGCGGCGGCAATTCTCGCCTCCCTCTGCATTCGCCCGGGGATTCGGCCCTTCGCCGCTAGTGAGTTTAACTAATTAAGTAATAAATAGTTATGCGTACATACTGGGCCGTGATCCGGACCGGATCGTCATTCGGTCAGGAAGGAGCGAATGAGCAGCGCCGGTCGAATTTACTCGGGAATGTCGGTTGCAGCGTCCGGATGCGAGGAATCGGATCATCCCTGACAGGGACCTTCGATTCTGAGGAAAGATATGGCACGTAACCTATTTGAATATAATAAAATACTACTGATCTGGATATTCCTGATTTGCTCGTCTCTGCTCGGCCCGGCGCGCGGAGCGGCCGGTGAAAATTCCCTGCTGCGACTCGAAAACGGTCTCGAAATCAGGCTCTTTACGCCCGATGACGTCATGGCGATGACGCTCAGGGATCAATCGGGCCGGCTCATTCTTCGGCTGCCCGACGGCACGGTCTATCAGCTCGTCGAGGATATCCTCGATCCGCAGATCGTGAACAAGGGAGACGGCTCCTTTCATCCGGTGAACGCCGACTGGGCGATCGAAGCCCTCGCAAAGGTAGACCTCGCGGGAGCGGGCGTCGATATGCGCGCGGAGATCTACGTGCTCCCGCTGCCGCGGTCGGGAATTCTCGCGAGCTCCGCCTGCGGAGAAAAAATCTTTCTGTCCCCCGGCGTGCGCGAGATCGAGCGCTGCCTGGCAGCTTTCACGGTTACGCACGAGCTCGGCCACGTTTTCCAGCGCCATTTCGCTCCGGAGGAAAACGGTGGAACCTGGGCGGATTATCTGAAGCTCAGAGGGCTCGAGGATGACGCCGTCTATTCGGCCGACGCTCCCCGCGCGAACAGACCCGTCGAGATCTTCTCGGAGGATTTCAGATACCTCTTTGGAGGAAGCGAGGCGCGGTACTCGGGAGGGATCGAGAATCAGGATCTCGCCCGGCCCGACGAGGTCGACGGGCTCGAGGAATTCTTCGTGGCGCTCGTCGCGCCCGCGCGGCTCGCGTACGACGCGCGGCCGGGCGCGGCGCCGTTCGCGCTCTCGAACTATCCGAACCCGTTCAATCCCTCGACGACGATTCGGGTCGTTTTCAACGGCCGCGCTCCGGCGGGAGCCGGCGAGATCGACGTGGCGGTCTACCGCGTCGACGGTTCGCTCGTGAGGCGCGTCAGCGGGGGAACGATCTCGGGGGATGAGTTCTCGGTGCGCTGGGACGGCCGGGACGATCGGGGGAACGCCGCGCCGAGCGGCCTCTACTTCTACGCGGTGCGCTCCGCCGGATTCAGAGCCGCGGGGAAAATGCTCCTCGCGAGATAACGCCGGCCCGCCCGCGCTTTCGCATCAATCGCACACATCGCGAGTCGGCGGCGGTCCGGTCTCAACGGCGCCCCCTGAGCTGTCCGCAGGCGGCCGAGATGTCGCTCCCCTGGCTTCTTCGCACGGTGACGGCCGGCGCCGTGGGGAGCAGCGGCGCCATGAACCTTTCGATGCGTTCCTCGGAGGGCCGCCGGTGCGGGCACCCGTCCCACTCGTTGAAAGGAATGAGGTTGATCTTGAAGGGTTTTCCCGCGGTGAAGGCGGCGAGCCGGCGCGCGTCCTCCGGCGAATCGTTGACGTCCGCGATGAGCACGTACTCGATCGTCACGCGCGTTCTCCGCGCGCGGGCGAATTCGAGGGCGGCCGCGAGCGTGTCGTCGATGTCGCGGGCCGCGGGCATGAGTCGCCTGCGCGATTCGTCCGTCGTCGCGTTGAGGGATATCGCGAGAGAGAATTTGAGTTTGCGGGAGGCGAGCTCGCGGATCGCCGGGGGAATGCCTATCGTGCTCACCGTGATCCGTTTCTCGCCGAGGGCGAACGCGTCGTTGGAGTTGATGATCTCGAGCGCCTTCGCGAGATTCTCGAGATTGAGGAGCGGCTCCCCCATGCCCATGAAGACGACGTTGAAACGCTCCCGGGGCGGCAGGTAACCCTTCCTGAAGAAGAGAATCTGGTTGAGAATCTCGTCGCTCCGAAGATCCCGCTCGAATCCTCCCTCGCCCGTCCTGCAGAGCGTGCAGCCGAGCGCGCATCCGGCCTGGCTCGATATGCAGATCGTCCGGCGCCCGCGCGCTTCCATGAGCACCGCTTCGAAGAGGACGCCGTCGTCCGATTCGAGCAAAAATTTCTGGCTCGCGTCATCGTGCGAGCGTACACTGTCCGCGAGCCGGAGCGAGCTGATCGCGAACCGGCCGTCGAGAACGAGCCTGAGGCTCGACGGAAGATCGGTCATCCCGGCGAATCCGTCGCAGCCCTTCTGGTACAGCCATTTGAG
>JAFNGP010000183.1 GCA_017885175.1 bacterium | reverse complement strand
GCGAGAGCCTGAAGGTGATCGATCTCTAGCGTGGTGCTCGCGAGATCCGGCCTCCCGCGCGCCGGGGAACGTTATCAGGGGAGCGAATACCGCATGATCGTGCTGTTCAGGGTCGACGATCGCCTCATCCACGGACAGGTCGTTCTCGGATGGGGGGCCGTTCTCAAGCCCGACAGGATCATTCTCGCGGACGACCTCGTCGCCTCGAACGAATGGGAGAGGAATCTCTACGCCTCGGCGGCGCCTCCCGAAATCAAGGTCTCGATACTCGCCCTTACCGAAGCGGCGGCGCAGCTCANNCGTTCTTTCCCTCATGGACCTCGGACTTCCCGTGAGCGAGGTCAACGTCGGCGGGATCCATTACCGCGAGGGAAGGGAGAAGGTCCTCGAAAACGTGTACCTCGACGCCGAGGATCGGAGCGTCATGCGGGAGCTCGTGAAGCGGGGGGTGACGCTCGACGGGAGGGCGCTTCCGTCGAGCAAGACGGTGACGCTCAATTCCCGGGTCGTGTAGCCGCCGCGACGGGGCGTGCATCCGCCGCTTTGAAAGGAGCGCCTGAGCGACCATGAACCCCGTTCTTTCCGCATCGCTCCTCGCCGGCGCGCTCGCGTCGGATAACCGGTCCTCGGTCCGGCTCATGGTCTCCCAGCCCGTATGCGGCGGGCTGCTGGCGGGATTCGCGCTCGGAAGCCCGCGCGAAGGTCTTCTCGCCGGAGCCGTTCTCCAGATGCTGTTTCTCGGCATGATCCCGGTGCGCGGTATCGGCATGAGCGACCTCGCGCTCGGGGGCGTGGCGGCCTCCTCGCTCTATATCCTCGCCCTGCGGTCGGCGGCCGTCGATCCCGCGGCGAGGGGGCTCGTGCTCTTTCTCTCGCTCGCCGCGGCTCTCGGCGTCGCGGCGGCGGGAAGCTGCGTGTACCGTTTCTGGGAGAGCCGGGCGCACGTATTCACCGNNCGCGGCTCTCCGGCTCGCCGGCAAGGGGCGTTTCGGTCTCGCCTCGGCGCTCCATTTCTCGACCCTGGCGGTGCATTTCGCCGTCGGCTTCGCCGTCACGGCGGCGGTCGTGACCGCGGGCGTGCCGGCCGTCGTTGGCGTAGCCGCGGCCGCGGGTGGAAAATGGGCGGAGCCGCTCGCGGGGCTCCCGTTGCTGCTGCCGTTCATCGGGGCGGGCTCGCTCCTCGCGCTCAATCTCGGGAGGGTGCGCGGTTTTCTGTTTCTGGCCGGATTCTGCACCGTGATGCTGGTGCTGGTGTTCAGGAGCTGATATGGAGAAGGATCGTCCGCGAGAAGGAATCTGGATCGAGACGGCCGATGCGCCCCCCGCCCGGCCCCCGTCGCGCGCTTCGTTTCTTAAGGAGCACGGCGGCGCGATCTGGAGGCTTTTTTTCATCCAGAGCTCCCGCAACGAGCGGACGCTGGACGGACTCGGATTCTTCTCGATCGTCGAGCCGTTCATATCGAAATGCTCCCGGCCCGGGGAGGACGCGAAATCCTTCGCGCGCCGCCACCTCGGGTATTTCAACGCGGGGCTCTACCTCTCGTCCGTCGTCGCGGGGGTCGTCGTCAACATGGAGCGGAGACGCGCCCGCGGCGAACCGGTCGCCGTCGAGCGGATCGAGGGCGTCAAGGCGGCGCTTTCGTCCGTTCTCGCCGCGCGCGCCAATTATTTTTTCGACGCGCTCCTCGTCCCCCTCGGATTGACAATCGCGAGCATATCTGCTATGTATGGCTCGTACGCCGGACTGATAGCCTTCCTCGCGCTATACAATTTTTATCACTTCCAATCCCGGATTGGCGGATATTGCAGGGGCGCCGAGTTGGGTGAAGGTGTGGGAGGGGCGTTCGTCGCCCGGCTCTACCGGGAAGAGCGGTTGATCGGCGGCTGCGCGGCCTTCGCGGCGGGCGTGTTCGCCGCGCTCCTGTTCGTGAAGGCTCGCGACGCAGGGGGCGCCGGTTTCGTCGTTTGGGGCGTCGTCGCGTGCGCGGCTTCGGCGGTCCTCGCGAGGAAGCTTTCGTTCGTCCGGACCGTCGTCGTCCTGTTCGCCGCGACGGCGATCTTTTTGATCGTCAGGGGAATCGCATCATGATTACCGGAAGCGCCAGGGTCAAGAACAAGAACGGAATTCATCTCAGGCTCGCCGGCGAGCTCGTCAAGGCCGCCGCGAGGTTCCGTTCCCACATCACCGTCGCGAAGGACGGCCAGGAAGTGGACGCGAAGAGCATTCTGGGAGTGGCAGGGCTCGGGGCCGAGAACGGGGCGGAGCTCGCGTTCAAAGCGGAGGGTGAGGACGAACGGCAGGCGATCGCGTACCTCGTCGACCTCGTCGACAACCAGTTCGCCCAGGAGACCAATTAGTGGACGACGCGAAAAACGATAGCAGAGAGATGACCTTCAGCGGCATCCCCGCCTCTCCGGGCATCGCCTTCGGCGAAGCGTTCGTCGTCAACGTCGAGGACCTGCCCGTCGAAGAGGAGCATATCGCCGCCGGCCGGATCGACGCCGAGATCGCGAGGTACCGGGACGCTCTCGCGCAGACGGAGAAGGAGCTGCAGAAGCTCGTCAGCTCGCTTGAGGAAGAGATCGGGGAGGAGCACGGGAAGATCCTCGATTCGCACCGCATGATACTCAAGGACGAGTTCGTCCACGGCGAAACGATCAAGGTGATCAAGGAGCAGAAGGTCAACGCGGCGTACGCGCTGAGCCTCGTTCTCGACAGAGTGCTGACGACGTTCTCCAACATCAAGGACGAATATCTCAAGGAGCGCGGGGAGGATATCCGCGACGTGCGCAGACGCATCATCCGGAATCTCATGGGACAGAAGGATGAAGGCGTGACGAATCTGCGGAAAAAGGCGGTCGTCGTCGCGAAGACGCTGACCCCGTCCGATACGGCCGGCTTCAACAAGAAATACGTCCTCGGATTCGTAACGGACTCGGGAGGGAGCACCTCGCACGCGGCGATCCTCGCGCGCTCGCAGGGCATTCCCGCGGTCGTCGGCCTCAACGATATCAGCAAGTTCGTGAAACCCCACGACCAGCTCATCGTCGACGGGATCACGGGGCACGTCATCCTGCACCCGACGAGCGAAACGGTGAATACCTACCGCGAGGCGCAGGAGCGATACCGCGACCTCGAAAAGGAGCTTCTCACGCTGCGCGATTATCCCGCCGTGACTCTCGACGGGCACCAGATCGAGCTCTCGGCGAATATCGAGAACGCCGACGAGGTCGACGACGTCATCAATCACGGGGCGCGCGGAATCGGGCTCTTCCGCACCGAATACTTCTTCATCACGCGAAACACCCTTCCGGGCGAGGAGGAGCAGTATCGCTACTACGCGAGCGTCGTGAAGCGCATGCCCTCGGACCCCGTCATCATCCGCACTCTCGACGTCGGTGGGGACAAGATCGCGCGTTGGGTCGGCGATCTCAAGGAAGCGAATCCGTTCATGGGCTGGCGGGGGATCAGGTTCACGCTGGCGCGGAAGGATATCTTCAAGACGCAGCTCCGGGCGATATTCCGGGCCGCCGCGCACGGCGACGTGCGGATCATGTTTCCCATGGTCTCCGTGATCGAGGAAGTGCGCATGGCGAAGGAGATCTGCGAAGAGGTCAAGGAGGATCTCAAGCGGCAGCGCTACCAGATCGGAGAGAACCCGGAAATCGGCGTCATGATCGAAACCCCCTCGGCGGTCGCCATAGCGGACCTTCTTGCCCGCGAGGTCGACTTCTTCAGCATCGGAACGAACGATCTCATCCAGTATACGCTCGCGGTCGACCGGGGCAACTCGAAGATCTCGTACCTGTACGATCCGCTCCATCCGAGCATCCTCCGGATGCTCCGCGATACGGTCGCGGCCGCGCACAAGAACAAGATATGGGTCGGCATTTGCGGCGAGATGCCCGGACANNCCGACCATCAAGAAGATCGTCCGGTCGGTCACCTACGACGAAACGCGATCCCTCGTCCGCAAGGCGCTCACGATGGGGACCGCGCTGGAGGTTCGAGAGCTGATCGATCGTTTCATCCACGAGAAGCGGTCCGAGCTCAAGGAATTTCACCCGGAGGCCGGCGCATGAGCCAAGAGGATTTCGCGAGACATTACCGCGTCGACGCGGGCAAGATGCTCGACCTCGCGATGCATATGCCCGATCACATCGAGGAAGCCTGGCGCATGATGAAATCGTTCAAGGCGGCGCCGCCGCGGCGCAAGGCGCCCGTCATACTCTGCGGGATGGGGGGATCGGCGATCGGCGGGAAGCTGCTGCTCGACATGATCCGCGCCGACGCCGCCGTGCCGATCATCCTCGAATCGGGCTATGCCTTGCCCGCGTTCGCCGATGCATCGACCCCCGTCGTCTGCGTCAGCTACAGCGGCAACACCGAGGAGACGTTGAGCTGCTTCCAGAACGCCCTCATACGCAAGTGCCCGACGGTCGTCATCACGTCAGGCGGGGCGCTGGCCGAAGAGGCGGACGCGGCCGGCGTGCGCGTGCTGCGCGTTCCCGGGGGAATGCCGCCCCGCGCCGCGCTGGGATACCTTTTCACGCCGCTCCTCGCGCTCGTTTCGAAGTGGGGTGTCTGCGCGGTCACAGACGAGGAGGAGGATTCGGCGGTTCGCAGGAGCCGCAAGCTCGTCGAGAAATATTCGCTCGAGGGGGATCACGTCGAGTGCCGCGCT
>JAFNGP010000182.1:10838-12930 GCA_017885175.1 bacterium | reverse complement strand
CGGTTCAACGGCATCTGGGGAGTGCGCGGCGGTCTCAACACCCAGCCGTGGGACGCGCTGAGTTTCGGCGGGAACGTCAATTACGGGCATCGCATCGCGCGCCATGCCCTGGTAATGGGGGAGCAGCTGGATTGCGCGTTGTCGGCGACCTTGAAACCGCTCGACCGTTTTCTGATATCCGCTTCCTGCATCTATACGCGCAGCGACGACGTGAAGACCGGCGAAAGGCTCTTCTCGCAATCGGTCTTCTGGTCGCGCCTGTCGCTGCAGGTGTCGCGCGAGCTCTCGATGAGGCTCGTCTCGCAGTACAACGACCGCTGGAAAACCTGGGACTTCGACCCGCTCGTCACCTACCGGATCAATTCGCTCACGATGTTTTACGTCGGCTCGACGCACAGCTACCGCGACTTCGATATGACGCAGGACGGGCGCGAGGGCTGGGATCTCGCCGGCCGCCAGTTCTTCCTGAAGGTGCAGTACCTTTTCCAGATCTAGCGCGGCCTGATGAAAACAGCCCGTTTATGCTTTCGGCGCGAAAAACTCTCTCCGCCCCCGGAACCTCCCGCCCCCTTGTTCGTATAAAGAACAGGCAGCGGTGAATTCGTGAAAGACCCACCTCTTTCACGCGAGATCACAATCAAAGGATGGATGCTATGTATGCGAGAGCCCTCCCGAGGCATCGGCTCGCGACGTTCTGTCTGGTTTCGCTGAGCGTGCTGGCCGCGGCGTTTTCGGCCGCGCGCGCGGACGACGCGTATGTCCCGGCCTATCACCCCGAGCTCAAGATCTCCCGGGCCGCGGGCCCGATAAAGATCGACGGGGAGCTTAACGACGCGGGCTGGCGGGGAGCCGCAAAGGCCTCGAACTTCGCCGAGCATAGTCCCGGCAACCAGACCAAGCCGGCCGTCAATACGGAGGCCTTCATCACGTACGACGACAGCTACCTCTACGTCAGCTTCATCTGCTACGACAAGCCGGAGGAGGTGCGGGCCTCCTTCTGCGAGAGGGACAAGATCTTCAGCGACGACGTCGTGTTCCTGTGTCTCGACACGTACGGCGAAGCGACGCACGCCTACGAGATCGCCGTCAACCCGTACGGGATTCCCGGGGATCTCCTCTTCTCGCCGACCACCGGCGAGGACATGGCCTACGATATCATCTACCAATCGGCGAGCCGGATCACCGATCAGGGTTGGGTGGCGGAGATCGCGGTGCCCTTCTCGAGCCTGCGTTTCCCGGACAGGGAGGAGCAAACGTGGAGAGTCGACTTCTGGCGAAACCGCCCGCGCGAGTCGTTCTACCAGTACTCGTGGGCGGCCTATGACCGCAACGAGGATTGCTGGCCCTGCCAGTGGGGGACCGTCACCGGCATAACCGGCATCAAGCCGAGCAAGGGCCTCGAGCTCCTGCCGGCGGTCGTAGCGCACGAGTCCGGCTCGCTCGGGGACGACGGACAGTTCGAGAACGGTGTGGGCAAGGGGGATATCGGCCTCGGTGTCGCCTTTGACATTTCCTCGGAGCTCAAGGCCGAGGCGACCGTCAATCCCGATTTCAGCCAGGTCGAAACCGACGTCGCGCAGATCGACGTGAACTCCACATTCGCCCTGTTCTACCCCGAGAAGCGCCCGTTCTTCCAGGAGGGAAGCGACCTTTTCAATACGTACTTCATGGCCGTCTATACGCGATCGATCAACGACCCGGTCGCCGCCGGCAAGACGACGTGGCGCAAGGGAGCGAACAGCCTCGCGTTCCTCACGGGGCGCGACGAGCATTCGGTCATCATTCTCCCCTTCGAGGAGCGGAGCGAGTTCGTCGAGAACGGAAGAAGCTATTCGAATATTCTGCGGTTCAGGCGCGACCTCGGCAAGCAGGCGCATGTAGGGCTGCTCGCGACCAACAGAATTTTCGACGGGGGCGGCATGGGATCGTTGGCAAGCGTCGACGGGCAGATCCGTCTCTCGAAGAGCAACTCGTTCAAGTTCCAGGCCCTCGCGTCGAATACCGAGGAGGTCGACAATCTCGCCCTCGTGCCGGACAGCGCCTTCAACGCGAGCCGCTTCGACGGCGGCAAATATACCGCCGGGCTCGACGG
>JAFNGP010000182.1:0-10830 GCA_017885175.1 bacterium | reverse complement strand
GAGCTCAGCCCGACCTTCCGCGCGGACAACGGGTTCGAGCCGATGAACAACGTGCGTCAGGCCCAGGTCAACGTCGGCGGCACCCTGCGATTCGAGAAGAGCAAGGTGCTCGATTACGTCAACGGCTCCGTGAATGTCGCCCGGGAATGGAACTTCGACGATTGGTTCCGGAAGGACGAATGGATCAACCCGAATCTCGAAGTGAAGTTCCGGACCGCCCAGATAGAAATGCACGCCAACTTCATCGCGAGCAACGAGCATTTCAGGGGTACCCGGTTCAACGGCATCTGGGGAGTGCACAACTGTCTCAGCGCCAACCTCAGCGACGCCCTGAGAGTGAGCGGGAACGTCAACTACGGGCACCGCATCGCGCGCTACGCACTGGTCATGGGGAAGCAGCTCGACTACGGCTTCTCGGCGAACGTCAAGCCGCTCGACCGTTTCCTGATATCCGCCTCATACAATTATTCGCGCAGCGACGACGTGAATACCGGCGAGAGGCTCTTCTCCCAGTCCGTCTTCTGGTCGCGCCTGTCGCTGCAGGTGTCGCGCGAGTTTTCGATGCGGGTCGTCTCGCAGTACAACGATCGCCGGAAGACCTGGGATCTCGACCCGCTCGTCACCTACCGGATCAACTCGCTCACGATGTTCTACATCGGCACGACGCACGACTACCGCGACTTCGATCTGGCGCGGGACGGGCGCGAGGGCTGGGATCTCACCGACCGCCAGTTCTTCCTGAAGGTGCAGTATCTCTTCCAGATCTAGCGCGGGCGCCCGGGGCGCTACCGCAGGAGCACCATCTTGTGCGTGAGCGTCTTTTCACGCGTGACGAGCCGGTAGAAGTAGACGCCCGATCTCACCTGCGAGCCGATCGTGTTCCTGCCCTTCCACTCGGCGACATGCGCGCCCTTCGCCATCTGCTTCTCGACGAGCGTGACGACGAGCTTTCCCGAAGCGTCGAAGACGTCGAGCCGGACGCGGCCGGCGACGGGCAGGTAGTACCTGATCGTCGTCGACGGGTTGAACGGATTCGGGAAGTTCTGGTACAGCGTGAGCGGGAGCTCCGGCGCCTTGATCGTCTCGGTCTCGAAGAGCACCTGCGTCGCGCCGGCCGCGACGTAGGCGACCCGGTAACGATAGCTCTCTCCTCCCGCGACGCTTTCGTCGACGAACGTGAAGTCGAGACCGGTGCGCGTAACGCCCGACGCGGGGATCTCGCGGAAGTCGGCGCCGGCGCCGTCCGCGCGGGATACGGCGAACCGGCCGTTTCCATCGAAAACCGAGAGCGTCCAGGCGAGCTCGATCGCGGCTTCCTTCAACGCCGCCGTGTAGCTCTTGAGCAGCGTCGCCACATACTGGTCGGGAAGCGTCGAGGCCCAGGGGCCCTCGTTTCCGGCGCAGTCCTTGGCCCGGAGCTTGTAGTAATAGTTGCTCCCCGGATACCAGGTCTCGTCGAGATACTCGAGCGCGCCGGCGATTGTCGCGAGGCGATTTTCGGGGGCTGGCGCGAAGTCCGGATAGATGCTCCGGTACAGCGCGTACTTCGCGACGTCCGGCTCGGGATTCGCGTGCCAGCTCACCTTGAGCCCGCCGGGGAGCATCGACGCCCAGAGCCCCGTCGGCGCTTGCGGCGGCAGGTTGTCCACGGAATAGCCCGAGTCGGGGCACGATTCGAAGTATTGGATCGCATTGCCCTGCATAAGGCGCTTGGCTTTTGTGCTGACTTTGAAAACGGACCAGTTGATTCCCTGGTCCTCGGTGGAGTCCGCGAGCGTGGCGAGCTGGACGCCGTACTTGTGGCTTCCATCCTCGGGGACGGTCGTGAGGAGCGTCCACCCGCCCGGGTCTTTCCGATAAATGTCATACTGGATGAAGGGGTTGTCGGATGGAGGAAGAAGTAACGCAACGGTCTCGAATTCGAACCGCACGAGCTTGCCCTGATCCCCGGGGACGTCCGCGACCTTCAGGTGATTGGCCGAATAATCCTCTACCCAGTTTGATTTCTCGACATTATCCGACTCCCTCGATTCCGGCATGAGGTCGAGGGGGTCGAGAGTGACAAGCACCAGATTCACGATCCTCGAGGTGTCGGGCCATGCGTACGTATAATGCAGGGAGAGGGTAGCGCCCGGTGCGAGACCGGCGAAGTCGTAATGTCCGAGCGGAACGTCACGAGTAAGCCCCTGCGGGTCGGTGGTCCAATCGATATTGATATCGAACGGCCCCGCCTGGCCTACGCCCGAGTTCCGTATCTGAAAGGTGACGTCGAGGCTATCGCACGGGTCCTTGAGATAAGGAATGGAGATCATCGAAGCAACGGCGAGATTGGGCACGTCGCCGAAGCCCTTCGTCGACGTGCCGGCCGAGCCCTGCAGATCGATGATGTCCCGCGCCTCGAGAAGGTACGGCCTCCCGGCGAGGATCGGACCGCCGAGGGCGAGATGTACCGACATGCTATCGGGCTGATACGCCGCCGAGAGGATCGGCACGGTCTCCGAAGCGGTGGACTTGTCGTAGAGCGTATAGTTGCCGATGTCGCCCGCAGATTCCGGCGTCACCTTTTCGCTGAACACGACATTCAGGTTCTGCGCATCGACCTGCGCCACGTTCATGATGAAGGGAGTGTCGAAGTTGGTCGTGCAAAAGTTGAAGCACAGGTTCGTGAGCTTCTCGAGCGGAGCGATCGGGTAGCCGAGAGAGCAATCGCACCCGATGATTCCCGGGTTAAACGGTTCGGTCGGGTCTTTCACGAGGACCGCCCAGCTCGGATCCTGGTTCATCACATAGACGGTCTGATGCGCCACCCAAAGCCAAGCGGATTGACAATCAAGAAAGGCGATCGTAATGCCGTCCCGCGGATTGCCGAGGTATACGCTTGCGCTGTCGCTTATGGTAGCCGCGCCCGGAGCGACGTTCGCCGGGTATTGAATCGCGAACTCCACCGCCATCAATCCGTTCGGGGTCGTCGGTCTGGCCCAGACGTACATTTCCACCGGGTAAATGCCGGTGCCCGAGACGCAGGAGCTCTCGCGGTTCGCGTCGGCGTAGAGGCCCATCTCGCCGATCGGCGCCTGCGCAAAACCGGCCGGCGCGAGCGCGCAGAGCAATGCTGCCGCAAGAATTAGATGCTTCATGGCCTTCCCCCTTTGTGAAAAACATGAATTTCCATGTAGTATCTTTAGACGGCCGCTTGTATCGGATTACCTTTTAAATTTAATAATCGGCGAAANNCACGCCTTTTCGTACAGCGGGAGGCTCGACCTGGCTCAGCTCGCCGGCGAGCTCGACAGGGCGAAGATCGTCGATTCGAAGAAAATCCCGGCAGACGTCGTCACCATGAACTCAAAGGTCGAGATCCTCGATCTCGACACGCAGGAGACCATGACCTACGCCCTCGTATTTCCGCGCGACGCGAATATCGACGAGGGAAGGATCTCGATACTCGCCCCGCTCGGAACGGCCATACTCGGTTATCGCGTCGGGGACGAGTTCGAGTGGGAAATGCCGAACGGCCAGCGTCGGCTCAAGATCGTGAAGATTCCGTATCAGCCCGAGGCGGCCGGCGATTACGACCGGTAACGTTCGACGCGTGCCGGCCGGGGCCGGCGGCCGAGGCGGGAGGTCTCGCGCATCCCCCTTGAACCCCGGGCTCCGCGGGAGTAGACTGACGCCAACGGTTCACAATTCAATTCCATCCCTGATCGGCCGCCCTCATGGAGGTGCTCCAGATGACAGGATGCCGCAATCGATGGCTCGCCCTCGCGTGCCTGGCGCTCGCCGCCTGCCTGGTCTACTCCTGCGGCGAGGACAACACCACGACTCTCGTGAAGACCTGCCTCCCCGACCCCAAGAAAGCGCTTCTCGGCACGTGGGAGATATTCGATGCGGACAAGGATGGCCTGCCCGATATCACGGCAATCGGCATGGAGTTCGAATTCCAGCGCAACGATACGCTCATATGGCGCACCCCGGCCGACACTACTACCTGGTGGTGGGAGGCCGATTACATCCACATCATCGTGGTGGATTCGTCCGGCGCCCGAGGAGCCATCAGATTCCAATACGAATTCCAGGCGGATACGCTGAGCATGTTCTGGTCGGATGCGAGCTACGACTATTTCTGGAGGTTTCTCCGGAAGTGAGGCAACCCAAAGGTTCGCGCATGCCTCGAATGACCGTTCCCGCATGTCTGCTCGCATTCGCCCTGTGGCTCGGCTGCGGCGCCGCGCCGTGCGAGGCGGGCGGCGTCGAGGGCAGCGGGGCTCCGCAGGATTCTCTGCCGCAGCCTCGCGGCAGCTTCGTGGTTCTGCCCTACGCGTACTATACGCCCGAGACGAAAATCGCTTTCGGGGCCGGAAGCATCTACTCGTTTCGCTCCGCCGACGCCCTCCCCGGCGGCCGCCCCTCCAGCATCAGAGCGGCGACGACCTATACGCAGCGGAGCCAGATCATCCTCGCGCTCATGCCCGAGATCTATCTTCAAAAGGAACGCTATTATTACACCGGCTTCTACGGGTATTACAGATATCCCGATAAGTTCTGGGGAATCGGCGGAGACAGCCCCGACGGCGCCGAGGAAAATTACCGGAAAAACGATTTCGAATCGAACACGTCATTGCAGAGGCGAATAGCGCCCGGGATCTACGCCGGGGCGCTCTTTCAATATCGATACATGAACGTCGACGAAACGGACTCGCGAGGCGCCCTGCGGGCCGGCGCGATTCCCGGGAGCCGCGGGGGCTCGGCGTCGGGCCTCGGCGTCATCGTCAGGTACGACACGCGCGATCATGTCTATCAGCCGTCGGCGGGATTCTATCATCAGATATCCGCCGTCGGTTTCGGAAGAGCCGTTGGGAGCGATTACACGTTCAACCTGCTGAGCCTCGACCTGCGGATGTACCGAAGCCTGTTCGGCTCGCACGTGCTGGCCTTCCAGACCTTTAACACATTCATATCAGGCGAGGCCCCGTTTCAGATGCTCGGCATGCTCGGCGGCTCGTACTGGATGCGCGGCTACTATCTCGGCCGCTACCGCGACCGCAACATGATCACCGCCCAGGTCGAATATCGATTTCCGGTGTGGTGGAGGTTCGGGGCCGTGGGATTCGCCGGCGCCGGCGACGTGGCGAGCGACGCAGGAAAGTTCCGCGTCGACCGGCTCAAAACCAGCGTGGGATGCGGGGTTCGATTCATGTTCGATACGCGCGAGAGAATCGTCGCGCGGCTCGATATCGGATTCGGCGACGGTGACAACGCCGGAGTGTACGCGATGGTGCTCGAGGCGTTCTGACGCGCGGCGCCTAGAGCCTGTACCCCACGAGGAAAGCGAATCCGTAGTTCTTGAAGTCGTCGACGGCTATGGTCCGCGTGGAGCCGTTGATCTCGAAATCGCCGGTCGTGACGACGTTCGTGAATCCGCGCTGATAGCGGACCTCGAAGGTGAGCGTCCCGCCGCCCGCCTCGCAGCCGAAGCCCGCGCCCAGGATGGCGCCGAAATCGGTCGTATGGGTCAGGCTCGAAACGTCGGCGCCCCCGGAGAAAATTCCCGCGGAAAGCTCCAGCTCGGATGCGATCGAGTAGATGAAGCTGGGACCGGCGAAAACACAGGGACGGAATTTCCTGCCCGGGAGAAACGTGTACTTCGCGAGAACCGGGAGCTCCACGTAGTCGAATCTGGCGGTCACATCGACGTTGACAAATCCTTCATACAGATTGGCCACGAATCCCTTCGAGAAATAGAGCAGCTCGGGCTCCAGGCTGAACGCCCCGTTGAAAGCATAATTCAGAACGACCCCTCCGGCGAAGGTCGTCCGGTAGGACTTTGCGTCTTCCCATCCCTCGGGAGTCCCGGTGACGTTGGATGTGAGGAGCCCCGCCTTGGCCCCGAAGGAGATCTCTCCGGCGATAGACGAGGCGGCGCCCGACGCGACGAGCGCGAACGCGAGAATCGGCAGAATCGACAGGCGACGCGTGCTCATGAATCGCTCCTCTCAGAAACGGTATCCGATCCCGATGGTCAGGGAAACGACGTTCAAATGCCCCAGCCCGAAAAGGCCGTTGTCGCAGAGGAAGCCCTGCACGCCCTCCGGAAAGAGGGAAAAATCGATCTCTCCGAAATCGATATACTTGGCGGCGGCTCCGACGCTCCATGAATCTTTCACGTAATAATCCATCCCGAACGAGAGGCCCAGCGCCACGTCTTTGCTCACGTCGACATTGGAGCCGGAGCCGGTGGCGATGACACCGAGGGTGCAGAGCGCACCGCCGTAGATGTCCTTCTGCCCGTCGGTCAGGAAATGGTAATTCGCGCCGATAGTCGGCATGATGAAATTGGGGAATCCCTCCAACGTATAGCCTGCCGCTTCGGCCCACAGGGTCATGATCTGGCGCCAGTACGTGAGGCCGATTTCCAGACCGTATTTCCGCTTGAACACGTATTCGAAGCTCCCGAGAACGCCGCCGGACGTGCGGGTGTCGATCGAGCTGGCGAAGCCCAGAGACCCGAGCCAACCGGAGCCGCAGTCGTTCCATGCCGCGACGTTATTGTCCCCGAGCGGTATCGTCATAAGGCCCTGCAGCCGGGCGACGGCCCAACGGTTCGGGATTTCGTAGCTCGATTCGGCGCTCGCGTCGCACGGAAGCTCCGCGATGCTCGCCGCGACGAGAAGAAACAGTATCAGTCGCTTCATGCCCGCGCCGCCTCCCTCGAATGCTGTTGCGCACCCGGAAAAATCCTGATATGAAGAATTCAATTGATTACCACCGAATACGGTATAGCGCGAGAGGGGCGTATGTCAAGTTGGATGCGGAGCGCCGCGAAGCAGATTCGGGGCGTTGATCGGATCACGGCGTTTTCTGCCGCAGCGTTGCTTTTCGCGCTCGCGGGCTCGGCCGTGGCACAGGAGCCCGTTTCTGCCTCCGCCGCCGCGGCCCGGCCGCGCATCGGCCTCGCACTGAGCGGGGGCGGCGCACGCGGAGCAGCGCACGTCGGCGTGCTCAAGGTGCTGGAAGAGCACCGGATACCGATCGATTACATCGCGGGCACGAGCATGGGGGCCATCGTCGGAGGCCTCTACGCATCCGGCCTTTCGGCGGACGAGCTCGAGAAGATAATCACGACCATCGACTGGACCGCCGCGTTCTCCGATTTTATCCCGCGCACGGAACGCTCCTTCCGCCGGAAACGCGACGACGACCTCTATCTCGTCAAGAACAAGCCGGGCGTAAGGGGCTTCAACCTTCTCTTTCCGCCCGGGCTACTCGATGGCCAGAAGATCGATCTGCTCCTCAAGCGGCACACGCTCCCGGTCGTCGGGATTCGCGATTTCGACAAGCTGGGGATTCCCTTCCGCGCCGTCGCGGCGGACCTCGCGACGGGCGAGCCGGTCGTGATCGATCGCGGGGACCTCGCGCTCGCGCTGCGCTCGAGCATGTCCATCCCCATCGTGTTCGCGCCGAGAGAAATCGACGGCCGCCTGCTCGTGGACGGCGGCATTGTCCGCAACCTGCCGGTCGAGGTGCTCCGGCAGATGGGCGCGGACGTGATCATAGCGGTCGATATCAGCACCCCCTTGCTGGAACGGGAGCAGATTCGCTCCGTGCTCGGCGTCACCGATCAGATCATGGGAATCATGACGCGCCGCGACACCGACGAGCAGATCGCTTCGCTGCGTCCCGGGGACGTTCTCATCCGGCCCGAGCTCGGCGGCATCACGACGGCGTCTTTCGGTCGCGCGACCGAGGCGATCCCGGCCGGCACCGAAGCGGCCGAGGCCGCGCTCGACACGCTCGCGCGCCTGTCCGTCTCCCCCGAGGAATACCGCGCGTACGCGGCGGGGCGAATGGCTGAAGGGCGCGCCGCGACCGCGAGCGCCGCGGAGGGCGCTCCGCTTGTCGTCGACGAGCTCAGGATCGTCAATGGCTCGCGCCTCGCCGACGGCGTCATCGCGGCGCGGCTCGACGTCGAAACGGGCAAGCCGCTCGACGTCGACCGGCTGGAAAGAGACCTGGATCATATCTTCGGGCTCGAGCTCTTCGAATCGGTCTACTACGATCTGAGCGCGGATTCGGGGAGCACGGCGCTCACGGTGACGCTGCGGGAGCGCTCCTGGGGCCCCAATTACCTGCAGGCCGGTGTGGCGATATTCGAGGAATTCGAGGGGGCCAACTTCAACCTCGCCGCCGCGTACACGCGCACGGCCGTCAATCGCCTGAACGGCGAATGGCGGCTCGGCGTGCAGATCGGCCAGGAGCCGGGAGTATTCACCGAGCTCTATCAGCCGCTCGAAAAATCCCTCCGCTACTTCCTCCACCTGACGGCGGCGTTCTCCGATCGCGCCGATAACGTGTTCGACGCCGAGGNNGAGATCGCCGCCGGCCGCGAGCTCGGAACGTTCGGCGAGATCCGCGCAGGCATCCTGCGCGAAGCGGGCACGATCTCGACGCAGGTCGGGGCACCCGGCACGCCCGACGTCGATTTCGACACCGGCGAGGCGTTCCTGCAATTCTCGATAGACGAGGTCGACGACGTCAATTTCCCCCGCACCGGAGGCGATCTGCGGCTGCGGCTCGCGGCCGGCCTCGAGGATCTGGGCTCCGACGTCCCCTACGAACAGGGATCGCTCGAAGCGTCATGCGCGGCTTCGCTCGGGCGCTGGACCGGGCTCCTCGAGGGGTTCGCCGCGACGACGCGCGCGAGCGACGCGCCCTATCAGCGCCTCTTCCGGCTCGGCGGNNCTCCTCTCCGGGCTCCTCTATCGCCGGATCGCGGATTTCAGCGTGATGTATCTCTTCGCGGGGGTGTCCCTGGAGTACGGAAACGTGTTTCAGACGCGGGACGAAATCGCGTTCGATAACGGCAGGGCNNGGCCGCGAGAATTTCTATTTCTTCCTCGGCAAGCGGCTCTGAGGGCTCGGCCAGGCGGCGGTGACCAGGGATCATTCGGGTCGGGGCGCGAAGATTTTGCTCCAGGGGAGAAATGCAAGGATCTTCTCCTTTTTCGCCTTGAAGCCTCCCGGGGTTCGCTCCACCAGATCCATTCGCATCAAGGCGCCGAGATCCCGCTGGATAGTCTTCGGAGTTTTTCCCGCGTATTCGCGTGCGAGGCCGGGGGAGAGATCGCGCACCATTCCGGGTTGAACGGATTTGTCGAGGCGGCCGAGATCCAGCACTAGGCTCCGTTGGCGTCGCGCCGTCTTTCCCGTCCTCTCCCGAAATTCCTCATAGACGAAATTCTCCCAAGCGACATCCCACTGTTGCGAACGAATCGCAGCCAGTTGTTCCCTGAGGCCTTCGACGAGACCCTGCGCAGCGTATTCCAGAAAGGGGATGATATCGCCGCCTGACCTGCTCGCCGATTCCAACTGTCGATAATACTCAGAGCGAGTCTGGTTGTAATGGTTGCTCGGCAGGTGCGCGGCCGGAGTGGGCACTCCCGCTGCCAGGAGTATTTGGAATTCCATCAGCCGCGCGGTTCTGCCGTTGCCGTCTCCGAAAGGGTGGATCCACGCAAGATAGATGTGAGCTGCAATTGCCTTGATGATCGCATACACGATCTCCATTCCCCGGGGTGCGCGAAAATCCGATCCGCTCAGCCACTCGCAGAGGCGATCCAGAAGGAACCCGCAATCCTCAGCGGGCGCCCCGCGATAGACGCGGCCGACCGTGACGCCGTGGCGCCGCACCTCTCCCGGCACGACGCCCTCTTCCAATTTGAGGTTTTCCAGAATCCACAAGTTGAAGTTGCGCACACGTTCCGGTGTGAGGGCGTCGTCGCCGATGCGAAGGAGCTCGCCGATCCTGTTGAAAGAACCGATAATGTTGTCCAACTCCCGACCGAGGTATTCCCTGGAAGCGGGAAGTGTCAGCTCTCCTTTGATGCGTTGAAGGGCTTCCTGCTCCGAGAGAGTGTTGCCCTCTATCGCCGTCGTCGCGTGTGCGCCCTTGGCCAGATAGAGCTGGTGCAGCGATTGCGCGATGTCCGGCCGCAGAGGGATTCCCGCGACATGCTCGCACTTGGAGGCGGCCTCCCCCAGGAGCATCCATAGTCTGGGGCCGGCAGGGCGAAGGTCCATCTGGAAGCTAATCCACGGATGCGTCGTTTCGTATGTCCGCATATATGTCCACCTCAAAGTCTATATAAGCAATTGTAATACCAACACATAATAGATATTGAATGACGTTTTGTCAATAATAATGTCCGTCAAGTTGTCCTTTTGGATGAATGGAGATCGTCCTGCTCGTTGGATTCGTCTGTTATCCGCCGCCACCTCCCAAATCCCCACGCGCAAGGCGGATATTATCTCATGAACCGGAGGATGTCAAGCGAAGCGAGGTGGCCGCACGTCGCAGCCACCTCGCTTGAAGATTCGTCCGGCGCCATTCTGTCGGCGCCGAGTCTCCGGGCTCGCTCCGCCCGCCTATATCGCCTTCAGCGCCCCGTCCTTATACGTGAACCGGTCGCCCTTGAGCTTCGGCAAGCCCTGGGGAACCGTGACGCCGGCCTTCGCGGCCTCCTCGGAGAATTGGAAATACCGCGAGCAGGAGGCCCCTCCGTGCATCCAGAAGAGGGTCGCGGGATCGAGCTTGTCGACGCCCCACCACACGCCCTTCTTCATCGTTTCCTGGTCCCCGAAGCCGCACCCCGACACCGGCACGAACGCCATGTCGATCTTGCGCCCGAGCCCGGCGAGATAATTGATCTCTTCGGAGTAGACGCCGTCGATGTTCGCGTCGCGATTGTGGAGATCGCCCGAATGCAGGATCGTGAGCCCGTCGACCGTCACGAGGAATCCCACGCCCGCGTCGGTGGAGCGGACGGCGACGAC
>JAFNGP010000181.1:6079-8662 GCA_017885175.1 bacterium | reverse complement strand
GCCGTGCGTGTCGTTGGCCTCCATGTTCAGGTATTTGAAGAAAATCTCCTGGAGCTTCTTCGTGATCGGGCCGGCCTTGCCCGCGCCGACGTTGATCTTGTCGACGCTGCGGATCGGCGTGATCTCGGCGGCGGTGCCGGTGAAGAACAGCTCGTCCGTGATGTAGAGCATCTCGCGCGGGATGAGCTGCTCGGAGACCTCTATCCCGAGCTCCTTCGCGATCACGATGACGGTGTCGCGCGTGATGCCGGGCAGCACGCTCGCGCCGAGAGGCGGCGTGAGGAGCTTTCCGTTCATCACGAGGAAGAGGTTCTCGCCGCTTCCCTCGCTCACGTAACCGTTCGTATCGAGCGCGATGCCCTCCTCGTAACCGCCGAGGCGCGCTTCCATCTTGATGAGCTGCGAGTTCATGTAATTCGCGGCCGTCTTCGCGAGCGCCGGAAGCGTGTTCGGCGCGATGCGGTTCCAGCTCGACACGCACACGTCGACGCCCTGCTCGAGCGCCTCCGGGCCGAGATATTTGCCCCATTCCCACACGACGATGAACGCGTTGATGGGACAGTTCATCGGATACACGCCGAGCTCGTTGTAGCCGCGATAGACGACGGGCCTGATGTAGCATGCCTTCATGTCGTTGACGCCCACCGTTTCGACGCAGGCTTCCATGAATTTCTCGACGGTGATCGACGTCGGCTCCATGCGGTACATCTTCGCGGAGTTGNNAGGCGGAAGATCATCGGGCCCTTTTTCGTGTTGTAGCACCGGATGCCCTCGAAAACCGCGGTGCCGTAATGAACGACATGCGCGCAGACGTGAACCGTAGCGTCGTCCCAGTTGACGAACTTGCCGTCCATCCAGATCTTCTTCGTCGGCTTCAGAGCCATCGTTACCTCTCCTTCTTTCCCGCGCGTCGAACCGCCGGAAGCCTCTTTAACCGTTCGCCAGTCCCGTCGCCGATTGATCTTTTGCCAGTTACAAATCGGAAAAATTATAGTCTTTGCGCCCCCGGCGGGCAATCCCTATTTGAAGCTCTCCGCGATATTATCGATGAGCAGGAATATCAGCCCCGCGATTTCGTCCCTCGTGAGCCGGTAGACCGCCTCTTCCCCGCCTATCGGATCCTCGATATCGGGGCTCCCCCGCTTCAAATCGAGATCGCCGAGAACGATCACCTTGCCTTCCGAGCCCGGCGCCATCCGGAGAATCTCCTCCTTGTGACGGCGCGCCATCGCGACCACGAGCGTGGAGCTTTCCACCATCTCCCTGGTGAGAAGCCTCGCCCGGTGGCGGGAGATGTCGATGCCGATCTCCTTGAGAACGAGAACGGCGTTCTCCGCCGCTTTCATGCCGTCGTACGCCGCGGTGCCCGCCGAGGTAAAGGCCACCTTGCCCTGCCAGCGCCCCGGCAGCCGGGCCGCGGCGAGCCCTCGCGCCATCGGGCTCCGACAGCTGTTTCCCGTACATACGAAAAGTATTATTTTCATAGACATACGCCCCCCACGAGGACTCCACGATACGCCCGGCGCGCTCGTTTGTCAAGGTAAGAGCTTGCCCAGGTTGCATTTGACAATGGAATACGGGTTGGTTACCTTATATATATGCGGCCAGGGCGGCCCGAACGGGCCGGGTTTCGGGAGAATGGAGCGTTCATGAAGAAGTATTCGGTATTCGCACTCCTCGTCGTTTCGCTGCTCGTCTGTTCCGTCGCGCAGGGCGCGCCCCCGATCTTCAAGGAGAAAAAATTATTCGGCCCCATTCCGTACAACAGCATATCGATCGCGGCCGGATTTCTCGACGGGACGGATTTGAATTACCTGACCGAGCATCTCGACAACTGGGCGAAGGCCCGCAACGGAAGCGACACGTTCGAGGAGCTTACTCCCGCCCCGTACGGACGCCTTTCCTACGAACGGCAGCTCACGCCGAATCATTTCTTCAAGGGGAGCGCGTCGATGAGCTATATCAACACATCGAGCGTCGGCAACTATGTCGCCGTGTTTCCCGACACCAACTACGCTCTCGACATCGCGCGAACCCTCAAGGTGTATCTCATGACGTTCGAGGCGGGCTTCTCGTATTGCTTCGTGCCTCCCGAGCCGCAGCGCTTCTCACCCTACGTCGGCGCCGGCTTCGCGGCGGTCGTCCCCATGGTGCGCCTCGACACGAAAAGCACGACGAGCGACGGCGCGCCGTTCTCCAATCCGGGGGAGAACGTATCCCAGAACAGCTTCCAGGCTGGCCTGCATATGGAGTTCGGGATGACGTACTACATCACGAACCGTTACGCGGCGGGGCTCGAAGGCAAATACCAGATGGCGCAGAGCAAGTTCAACATCCATGGCGGCAACTTCGATCTCAAGTACACGGGCTTCATCCTGTCGCTCAATCTGATCTATTACCTATGACCGTGAAACCCGGTTTCGACGTCGTCGTGATCGGCGCGGGGCCCGCGGGATCGAGAACCGCCGCCGGGATCGCCCGGGGCGCGCGGCGCGTCCTTCTTCTCGAGAAGCGTCCGCGCGTCGGGTATCCCGTTCGCTGCGCCGAGGCGGTGGGACCGCGCGAGGACGTCGAGCGCTACCT
>JAFNGP010000181.1:0-6038 GCA_017885175.1 bacterium | reverse complement strand
CTCCGCCGGAACGGAGCTGCGGACCGGCCACCAGGCGACGGGGCTCATCCGCGAGGGGACCCGGGTCCTCGGGGTGCGGGTGAAGGATCTCGCGAGCGGCTCCGCGTATGACGAGCGGGCCGAGGTCACGGTGGGCGCCGACGGCGTCGAATCGCTCTCCCCGCGGTGGGCCGGCCTCAAGAAGAGCCTCCGCCCCGACGAGCTCTTCTCCTGCGCCGAGGAGCTTATCGAAGGTATCGACCTCCCCGGCGCGTTCATCGAATTCCATCTCGGGAGGAGCTTCGCGCCGGGAGGCTACGCGTGGGTCTTCCCGAAGGGGAAGGGAAGGGCGAACGTCGGCGTCGGGATCAACCCTCTTCACGCGGGCGGGAAAACGGCCGTCGAATACCTGAACGCCTTTCTCGCGCACCGCGCGCCGGACGGAAAGCGCACGCGCCTCGTCATCGGGGGATGCTCCGTCGCGCGCGGGCTCGGCGCCCTCGCCGCGGACGGGTTCGTCGCGGTCGGCGAGGCCGCGAACCAGAACAACCCGCTCTCCGGAGGCGGCATCGTCAACGCGCTCGAAGCCGCCGACATGGCCGCCGCGGCGATCCTCTCCGCGCTCTCCCGGGGGAGCTCCTCGGCGAAGGACCTCGGCGCCTACACGCGCGAGTGGCGCCGCACCGTCGGAAAGACGAACGACGCCTTCCACCACGCGGCGCGGATATTCTACGGGCTCCCGGACGAGGAGATGTCCCGCATGGCGCGGGAGCTCTCGGGCGTGCCGGGCCTGTTCGACGAAAAGGGCGTCAAACCGCTCCGCATGGTGCGCGCCCTCGTTGCGGCGAACCCGCGGCTTCTGCTACAATTCGCCGGCGCCTGGCTCGGCGGAAAGAAACGATGAACGATTCGCATAATGGCATAACGGTGGACCGTAAAATCTGCGTCGTCTGCGGGGCGTGCGCGGCCGCCTGCCCCGCCGAGGCGCTCGTCGTCGAGGGGCTCTCGCTCGTCGTCGCGCAGGAGCGCTGCCGCCCGTGCGGGATCGCGGCTCTCGTGTGCCCGACGGGCGCTCTCGCATGTCCGGGAGGAAAATGAAAGAGAACATCCAGGCGCGCGTCGCGTGCAGGGTCGTCGGCCCCATCCAGACGAACTGCTACATTCTCTCGTGCCCCGAGACGGGGAAGGCGATCATCGTCGATCCGGGCGGAGATCCCGACCACGTCGAAACGCTCATCGAGGAAGAGCGGCTCGAGCCGGTCGAGATCGTGAGCACGCACGGGCACAGCGACCACATCGCTTCCGTCGCCGGGCTCAAGGAACGCTACGGGATACCGTTCGCGATTCACGGCGCCGATCTCGGAATCGTCAAGCTCTCGGTCAAGGAGGCGCCCTTCTGGGGCATGGGGAAGATCGAGGAGCCGACGGCCGAACGCGTGCTCGCGGCGGGAGACGAGATCGTCTTCGGCGCGGTTCGCGGAAAGGTCCTCCACACGCCGGGCCACACGCCGGGCGGGATATCGATCCTCTTCGACGGATTCGTCCTCGCGGGAGACACGCTCTTCAACCGCTCGATCGGAAGAACCGATTTCGAGGGCGGAGATCTCGACACGCTCCTCGCCTCGATTCGAGACGAGCTCTTCACCCTGCCGGATAGAACGATCGTTTACTGCGGACACGGGCCGCGCACGACGATCGGGGAAGAGAAGCGGGAGAACCCGTTCCTCGCCGGTTCCTGACCGCATTTTCCCTTTGCGGATTGGTCCCCTTTTTGCTAATCTGCCGTCATAATGACGATATACGGCGCGACGCCGCGTATCCATATATAATTCAATAAATTAACAATTGCCGGGAGGGCGACTTGGAAAGCAGGAAGCTGATTCGGGAATTTATCATCGCCAACTTTCTCTTCGGGTCTGCTGACGCGAAGTTCTCGGACGACGATTCGTTCCTCGAGACCTCGATCATCGATTCGACGGGCATGCTCGAGCTCGTGGCCTTCGTGGAAACGAAATTCGGCATCGAGGTCGCCGACACGGAGCTCGTTCCCGAGAACCTCGACTCGATCAACAAGCTCGCGATCTTCATCGAAAAGAAGAAGGCGGCATCGGCCTCCTGACGCGCTCCGGACCCCGTACCTCGACGACGCGAAAAAGCTATGCTCGTTCATGAATTTCTCGAAAGAAGCGCCGCGAGACTTCCCGAAAAGGAAGCGCTCGTCGCGGGCGCGCGGCGCATCGCCTACGGCGAGCTCGACGCCTCCGCGAACAGGCTCGCCCGCGCGCTCCGCGGCCTCGGCGTGCGGTACGGCGACCGCGTCGCCGTGCTCCTCGACAACTCCTCCGAAACGGTCGTCTCGATCTTCGGCATATTGAAAGCGGACGCGGTATTTCTCGTCGTCAACCCGACGACGAAGACGGACAAGATCCGGTACATTCTCAACGATTGCCGCGCGACGGCGCTCGTCACGCACGCGGCCAAGTGGCGCTCCGTCGAGCAGGCGGCCTCCGCGGTCCCCTCGCTCAAGGCCGTGGTGCTCGTCGGAACCGACCCGCGGGGCGGGGACGGAAACGCCGCCGCGCGTTTCGGCGGCGCGGTCGCCGCGTGGGACGAAGCCCTTGCCGCCGAGAGCAGCGAAACGCCCCCGCGCAAGGCGATCGACATCGATCTCGCGGCCCTCATCTACACCTCGGGCACGACGGGAAATCCGAAAGGCGTCATGATGGCGCACCGGAATATCGTTTCCGCGTCGACCTCGATCACGACGTACCTCGAAAACCGCGAGAGCGACGTCGTCCTCGACGTCTTGCCTCTTTCGTTCGACTACGGCCTCTACCAGGTCATCATGGCGGCGCAGTACGGCGGCACGGTCGTCCTCGAGAAATCGTTCCTCTACCCGTACGCCGTCATCAATCTCATCCGGAACGAGCGCGTGAGCGGTTTTCCTATCGTGCCGACGATCTCCGCGATCCTCCTCCAGATGGAGGAGCTCGGCAAGGAGCGGTTCGAGCATCTGCGCTACATCTCGAACACCGCGGCCGCGCTCCCCGTGAGCCATATCACGGGCCTGCAGAAGGTATTTCCCGGCGTGCGGATCTATTCGATGTACGGCCTCACCGAGTGCAAGCGGGTCTCCTACCTCCCGCCGGAGGAGCTCGGCCGCAGGCCGACCTCGGTCGGCAGGGGCATGCCGAACGAGCAGGTGTATCTCGTCGACGAGAACGACGGCGTAATCACCGAGCCGAACGTCATCGGGCAGCTCGTCGTCCGCGGCGGGAACGTGATGCTCGGATACTGGGAGCTCCCCGCGGAAACGGCGAAGACGCTCCGCCCCGGGCGCCTGCCCGGCGAGATGGTGCTCTACACGGGAGATCTCTTCAAGATGGACGAGGAGGGTTTCCTGTACTTCATCGCGCGCGGGGACGACATCATCAAGAGCCGCGGCGAGAAGGTAAGCCCCAAGGAGGTCGAGAACGCGCTCTACTCGATCGACGGGGTCGTCGAGGCGGTCGTCGTCGGAGTGCCCGACGCGGTGCTCGGCGAGGCGATCAAGGCGTATGTCGTGCTCAAGAAGGGTACCTCGCTCACGGATAAGGACATCCTCGCCCGATGCGCCGCGTCGCTCGAGGATTTCATGGTGCCGAAATACGTGGAGTTCCGCGACGAGCTCCCGAAAACGTCGACCGGCAAGATCACGCGCAAGGGGCTCTGAACGCCCGGCGCAAAGGGGGAAGAATGGAGTTCACGAAGGACGTTCTCGCGATCGACGCCGAAAAGGTCTCGGCGCGGCTCGCGGACTTCATCCGGGATCAGGTAAAGAATTACTTCCACCGCAAGGGAATCGTCATCGGCCTGAGCGGCGGGATCGACTCCGCCGTCGCCGCGGCGCTCTCCGTGCGCGCGCTCGGCCGCGAGCGGGTGCATTCGCTTCTCCTTCCCGAGCGCGACTCGAGTCCGGTGAGCCGCGAGTACGGCGCCCTCTCGGCGAAGTCGCTCGGCATCACGTGCGACGAGGTCGATATCACGCCGATGGTCGAGGCCTTCGACGTGTACGCGAAGCGCGACGCGATCGTGAAGAAGTACTTCCCCGATATCGGCGATGGCTACAAGTTCCGGTTGACGCTCCCCCAGGATCTCCTCGAGCGCGACCGGTTGAACGCGTACCACGTCGAGGCGCTCCTCCCGGACGGCGCGGTGCGCTCGGCGCGGCTCGCCCCCGAAGACTTTCTCGGGATGATGGCCGCGAACGACATCAAGCAGCGCATGAGGATGACCGCCCTCTACTACGAGGCGGAGCGGCGCAACTACATCGTCTGCGGCACGACGAACAAGCCCGAATCGGCGCAGGGGTTCTACGTGAAATACGGAGACGGCGGCGTGGACATCGAGCCGCTCCAGCATCTCTACAAGAACCAGGTGTTCCAGCTCGCGCGGCACCTCGGCGTTCCGAAAGAGGTCATCGATCGCACGCCGAGCCCCGACACGTACAGCTACGTCGTGAGCGACCAGGAATTCTACTTCTGCCTCCCCTACGACATCGTCGATCTCGTGATCTACGCGATGGAGCATAACGTGCCGAAGGAGAAGGCAGCCGCGGCCCTCGGCCTTGGATTGGACCGGCTCGAGCGCGCGTGGCGCGACCTCGCGCACAAGCGCGAAGCGACGGAGCCGCTCCGCAACCTGCCGCCGACGCTGGACCTCGGATTCTGACGGGCGACGAGAGAAAGGATATCCGCGATGAGGCGCTGCACGAAATGCGTTCTCCCCGAGACCTTCCCCGGGGTCCAGATCGACGAAACGGGCGTGTGCATGTACTGCCGCTCGTTCAAGGGGCTCGAGGCGCTCGAGGAGTCGAAGGAGAAATACCGCACACGTTTCGACGAGATGTTCAAGGCCCGGCGGCGGGGCGGCTCGCACGACTGCCTCATGGCCTACAGCGGCGGGAAGGACTCCACCTACACGCTCGTCGTGCTCAGGGAACGATACGACGCCTCGGTCCTCGCCCTCACCGTCGACAACGGCTTCGTGTCGCCCGCGGCGCTCACGAACATCAGGAACGTCGTGGAGAACCTCGGCATCGACCTTATCATCTACAAGCCGCGCTTCGACCTGCTGCGCGGCCTCTTCTGCCACGCCACCGAATCGGACATCTACACGCGAAAGACCCTCGAGCGGGCGAGCACGATCTGCACGACCTGCATGGGGCTCGTGAAATTCATCGCGCTCCGGATGGCGGTCGAGAGCGGCATCCCCTTCGTCACGTACGGATGGTCGCCGGGGCAGGCTCCCGTCGAAGCGTCGATATTCCAGAACAACCCGTCCATGGTCAGGAGCATGCAGAAGGTGCTTCTCGAGCCGATGCGCGCGGTGGCGGGACCCGACATCGAACGCTACTTCCTCACCGAGGAACATTTCGCGGCCGTGGACCGTTTCCCCCACAACATCAGCCCGCTCGCCTTCTTCGACTACGACGAGGCGGCCATCATCGAGCGGATCGGCGCGCTCGGCTGGAAGAAACCCGACGACACCGATCCGAATTCGACGAACTGTCTCCTCAACGCATTCGCGAACAAGGTGCACCGCGACCGGCTGCAGTTCAACCCCTACTCGTTCGAGCTCGCGAAGCTCGTCCGCGAAGGGTACATGGATCGCGACGAGGCGATCGAGCGCCTCGAGCAGCCGGAGAATCCAGAAATATTGAAGATGGTGCGCACGCGGCTCGGGATGGATTGACGCGGAGCGCCCGTCAGCGCGCCCGAAGCCTCGGGACGCAACGCCGCAGGATCTCCTGCTGCCATTCCTGCAGGGTGTACATGTGGTTCGCGTCCGGAATGATCTCGGTCTCGACGATGCCTTCCCCGGCGCGCACGTCCCCGGGATACTNNAAAGCGCTCTCGTACTCCCACCTGAAGTTGTCGTTTTCCCCGAAGACGAAGAGGATTTTTTCGCCGCGCTCGACGATGGCGCGATAGGCCGCGAGGAAGTGCTCGTTGAACTGGATGCCGCTGCCGGTCACGGTCGTGGTGGCGCTGAGGGGCTTTTTGTTGCCCGTCTGCTGG
>JAFNGP010000180.1 GCA_017885175.1 bacterium | reverse complement strand
CCGTATCTCGCCTGGAAATGGAGCTATTATCACGCGCTCCTGCCGAACACCTTCTACGCGAAAACGGGGCCGGCCGGTCTCATGCTCGCGAACGGCACGCGATACGTGTCCGGATTCGCCCTGAGCTACGGATATCTTTTCGCCGCGGGCGTTCTTCTGTTGCGCGCGGCGGGACGGGCATTCGACAGCTACTCCCTTCCCCTCCTTTTCACGGCGGCCGCGGGGATCGAGGTTCTTCTCCTCGGCGGCGATTGGATGCCGCATTACCGCATGCTGCTGCCGATCCTGCCGTTCGTCATGCTCACCGTTTCGCGCGGGGTCATGGCGGTCGCGGCGCGCGAGGCCAGGGCCGCCGCGCTTGCGCTCGCGCTCCTTCTCCTCGCGGCGGCGCCGGGCGCGGTCGGCTACGATTCGTTCACTCTCGAACGTCTCACGGTCGATGCGTTCTCGGATATCGGCCGGCGGCTGCGGGACGTCCTTCCGCCGGGAACCGCCATCGGATGCGGCTCGACGGGAGCGATCGGCTACTACACGGACATGCCGATCGTCGACATCCTCGGTCTCACGGAGCGCTTCATCGCCCGGCACGGCGTCGTCGTCGGCACGCAGCCGGGACATCTCAAGACCGACGGCGAGTACGTCATCGAGAAGCGGCCCGATCTGCTTCTTTTCGGCAACGTCCAGTTTCACCGGGGAACGCGCGGCCGCGACCGGATGCGCCTCAAGATCCAGGAAGAGGAGATCGCGAAACAGCCGGAATTCGAGAGGAACTACGACTTCGTGAACATCCCGCTCGGCAGGGGCTTCTACCTTTCGTGCTTCAAGCTGAAAAGCTATTTCCTGCCGGTCGAAACGGAAGGGGCGGCGCCTTCCGTCCTCGACCCGCTCCGATAGGCGTTCTCCGCGATAGCCGGCAGAGCGAGCATGAACCAGAGGATTATCTCGTACGTGGAGGGCAGAAAGAGAGACGAGGCGAGCATCGCGACGTGCTGCATGAGCAGCGCGCGGCCGATCTGGGCGGCCTCGGGATCGCCGACGTTCTTCATCATCCGGCGGATGATCCTGAAGTTGTATACGATGATCGCGACGAACAACGAGAGCGACAGGAACCCGAACTCGGCGAATATCTGGAGAAAGAGGTTGTGCACGGTAAGTCCGTGCGGGATGAAGTATGCCGCGCTCGGGATGAAATTCCCCGGGCCGACGCCGAGCAGCGGATGGGTGAATCCAAGATGGAACGCGACACGCATCGTTTCGAGACGCGTATAGATGGCGAAGTCGCCCGCCCGCTTCGTCGCGAAATCGAAGACCGACCCTATTCGCTCCCAGTACACGCCCGGAATGAGGAAGGCGCTCGCCGCAACGAGGGAGAGCCCGAAGAGGAAGAGCGGCTTGTTCTTTCGTTCGATCACAACGAGCGTCACGAGCAGGCACGCGAGGCCGACGAATCCCCCCCGCGAAAAGCTCAAAGCCAGAAGCCCGATGCTCGCAGGTATCAGGAACGCGAAGAATAGCCGCGCGCCGCGCGGCTTGCGGTACGCGGCGGCGAAGAAGACGAGCACCGGAATGAGGAAGAGCTGGTACAGCGCGAAGGTATTGGGCTCGAAGACGAATCCTTCGTACCGCACGATGCCCTGGCTCCAGAGCAGCGAAAGGCTCGCGAAACGGCCCGGCGGATGCACAACGAAGGGGAGGAAGCCCGAGAGCAGGATCCCCGCCGCCAGCACGAGAAGAAAACGCCGGAATTCCTTTCGGTCCCTCGTGAACTGCGCGACGATCGCGACGGCGACGAAAACCTTCAGAAGAGCGCTCAGGTCCTTCGTCGCGAGGTGGACCACTTGCGCGACCGAAACGGACTGAAACGCAAGGATCCCGAAAGCGCCCGCGATCGCGATCAGGTGCGGATGGTGCGTCACGATGCGTCTTCCGTTCGCTGCGGCGATCGCGAAAGAGACGAGCAGGAAAATGATTAGATAGCGATAGAGACGAAAGGACGCATAGACGTCGAGATTCGAGAAGAGAATGAGGATGACAAGATAGAAAATGATCGCGGGGCGGTCAACGCACAGAAACAGAAAGGGGAGAACGAAAAGGAGCATCAGGGCGAGCTGCATGGCGCCAGGCGGGAGAAATATCGCCGCGGCGAAGGCGCAGCATGCGAGCGGCACCGCGATGAAAAGCATGAGCCGTCTCGGATCGATCGCCGTGCCGTAAAGCTCGAACTTCATGCCTCACACGCTTTCGCTTCCCGATTCGGGGCCGCCGCCCGGGCGCGCGCCGGCGCGCGTATCGTCTCCCGCCGGCTCCCTCCCCGCCTTCCGGCGCTCATCCAGAAGCATGAAGTAGCACGCCCAGAAAAACGCCGCGGCGGTCGAGACGAGCACTATCTGGCTTCGCCTCGGCCATGAACGGCGGTCGGGCGCCGAGGGAGGATCGAGGACCTTGAGGGCGCTCATGCGGCTCTTCGCGGTAACCTCGGAGTCGGCGAGCTTCAGGCGCAGGTAGGTGAGCATGAACTCCTGCATCCGGCGCTCGCTCATGAATTGCATGTAGTGAGTGCTGATTTCGGGGAGCTTCTTGAACGGAGGAAAGAGATTCGGTTCGGCGCCGGTTTCCCGCAGGAGAAGAAGCTGGTTGCGAAGCTGATTCCATTCAAACTCTACCCGATCGAGATCGTCGCTTCCCTGCTTCATCGTCAGCTCGAGCAGCCGCCTCTCGACATCGAGCATGCTGAGGCGGCTGCTCAGGCTGGAAACGATGTCGAGCATCACCCGCACCTGCTCTTCCATCTCATACAGGCCGTACTGCCCGAGATAGCTTCCGATGGTGGAATCTGCGACCGCCAGCGCGCGCTCCCGCCGCGCGATCTCGCCGTTCAGGAACTGCGTCCGTTCGCGCGAGTTCTCGTCGACGAGATTGAAAATAATGGTGTCGAGCTGCGCAAGGTACTCCTCGGTGATGGCGATCGCCCGCTCCCGGTCGCGGTCCGCGAAGCTCAGCACGATGACGCCCTCGGTCTTGATCACGACGGCCGTGTGCTCGCTTAGCTTTCGCCGCGCTTCTTCGCGATCGGCCACCCCGTACATGCGCCTGAGCTCGAACCGCGCGTCGATGAGATCGCTCATCCTGCGGCTCCGGATTAAATAATCGATGATGTAGTTCTTGCGCGCCCGCAGGTACTCCGCGAACGATTCGCCGAACGATCCCATCGGCGCGAAGAAATCCTTGAGACCCGTGATGTCCTTCTCGACGCCGGCGGGGGCAAACATCGTCGAAGCGACGAACCGCGGAGGCAGAACGAGGCTCACGGCGGCGGAAATCACGAAACCCGCGGCCGTAATGAGCAGGATCGCCTTTTTGTGGCGGAATATGACGGATAGAAGAGAAGGCATCGCCGCGGGAACCTCACCGTTTCACT
>JAFNGP010000179.1 GCA_017885175.1 bacterium | reverse complement strand
GCATCCGCCGTACGCGTAGAACTTGTCGGGAACGCCGCCATGGACAAAGATGCCGGCGTCGGCTTCCCCCGTGATGAGCGGCGTGACGATGCCGCCGCCGGCGCGTCCGCCGGTTGCTTCGAAATAGCTCGTCGCGACGAAGTCGACGCCGCACCAGGTGTTCATGAGGGTGAGCGCCGGTATTGATGCGAGCTTATCCAGATCCTCGGCGACACCGTCGCCGCAGACCCAGAGTCCGCATACATGCTCGGACTGCTCGAACCAGTTGATGAGCATCGCGCAGTCGTTCGACTTGTCGCCGCCCCCCGTGCCGTCCGAGATCGTGATGCTCTGGAGATCGCCGCTGTCCCATACGATCTTGTTGTACCAGTCGACGAGCTGCTTGGTTTTGGCGCGGCTTCCCGGTCCGTTCGAGACGCCGGAAGACGGGCCGTTCACGTCATACTTGTCCACGTTGTTGTTCGGCGGAGCAAGCACGGCGTCGAACACCGGCATCCAGTAGTTTTCGACCGAGCCGGCGAACGAGCCGCGGCCCGTGAAGTCGTCGACGAAGAGAACGTCGCTGTTCTTGGTCGGCAGGCAGGTCCACTCGAGGTACGGCGGGCCCGAGCGGGCATAGCGGGGGATGGCGGATTCCTCGCCGCTGCCGTCGCGCGCGGTGAAGTAGTACTCGATCATGNNGAAGTTGACGTTGTACTGCGAGCCGACGGGCCCGGTCACGACGCTGCCCGCGAGCGAGGGGCCGAAGAGGGGCGGCTTGCTCGGGGCGGGACCGATGTAGGTAGCCTTCGCGTGCAGGTACACGGCCGGGCCGCCGTACGTCGGGTCGAGAGCGATGCCGCCGCCGAGGGGCGAAGTGCAGTCGAACACGATGGAGTCTCCCGGATCGATGCCGGGATCGTCGTTCGCCCGTATGTCGTTCGCCATATCGGCGCGCACGTAGCTCTCGAGCGTAAACTCGAGCTCGGGAAAATTGTCCTGGAAGAAATCGAGATCGCGGTAGCTCCACTGGGGGCCCGAGGTCTTGTAGCGGTACACGGCCACGTTGTCGAACCAGGGGGACGGGGTGTGCGCGGCGCAATCGCCGTTCACCAGGTACCAGACGTCGCACATGTCCATGACGCCGAAGGCGATGGTCAGCGGATCGTCCGTGACGAGATCGCTGACGATCTCGACCGTATGGATATAGTCCATATCGGGACCGTAGTAGACGAAGCTGCGATCCTTCCATTGTCCGGGGCATCCGTCTATGATGTTGCGTATGTCCCACGTATAGAACACGAGGTTCTGAAGCGGCAGGTCGCGATACACGGTGAAGCGGAATTTGCAGCCGCCGAGGAGGAGCAGGTCTCCGGACGGAATGGCGCTGTTCTGGATCTCGTTCCGCGAGGTCGAGTATCTCTTCATATCGATAAGCGGAGAGACGACCCATTCCGACTGGCACGGGGAGGTGATGCCGCCGGGGCCCGCGCAGAACGGCGTGTCGTAGAGACCCGGGTAGCTCGAGCTCGGGTTCGGGGAGCCGAGGAAGAATACGATCTGGGTGCCGAAGTTCTCGCCGCACGGATCCTTGTCCGTGAGGTTGTTCTTCAGGCCCGAGTAAGCGCCGTAACCCGGCTGTCCCTGGCCCAGCCAGATCCCGGCGACGCGCGCGCCGACCGCGGCGCTCTCGAAATTCTCGAAGCTGTCGAAGCCGCCCGAGTCGGTCACGCGGATGCTGTCGACGATGCAGCCGCCGTCGGTGTTATAAAGGCCGTCCTGGTCGCTCCACGCGCCGTCGGCGGTGAAGTGGAAGCGAAGCTTCGTGCGCATCTGGGGAATCGCGATGAGGTGCGACGCAACCGTATCGCCGGTGCCGGTATATTCGGCGACAACCTGCCAGTTGTCACCGCCCGCGTCGTATTCGACTCTCGTGTAGTCGTATTCGGGCTCCGAATCCCATACGATACGATATGAGAGAGTAATGGCGCCGGAGAACGCGAAGGCTCCCGTGGTGAGCATTTGATTCCAGCCGTTCCCGTATCCGGGCGCGTCGTACCATGAGCAGAGATACTGGTCGATCGAATCCGGCCGGACGCCGCACCACATCGATTTCGTTCCCTCGATGGGCGCGAGGCGGCCGTAGGAGCCGCCGTTCAGGCCGTTGAAATCGTCCACGTGAAAGAAATCGCCGGGCTGCGCCGAGTTGTCGACGCGCGTCCAGCCTTGCCAGTCGTGCTGCTCGAAGTCGTACCAGACGAGGCAGTAGGTATCGACGGCGGCCTCTTCGTAGAGATTGAGCAGCCCCGGATCGACGAGCCCGTACGGCTCCGCCGCCGAGCTTTCCCTCGCTATCCGGAGACCGAGCTTCGCCGCTTCGCGGGCTTCGCCTGTCGAGAAGACACATGTCGCGAGGATTGCGATCGCGAGGATCGCCGAGAGAGATTTCATGTCCTTACCCCCCATCTCATCAAGGACATGCTTCCGATGCCGCCGGATTCTCCGGCGCGCATCCAACCTGTCGATACGGCGGCTGCGCGCTTCTTCCCGCGGCGGCGCGGCCGCCGTGCGAGCCCGGTAATCGGATATCGGAATTTGCCAGTGGGGGTGCGATATGGCAGTTTCCGACCGCGATTCATCCGAGAGACTTTTCGATTTGCCGCAGACTCAACCGCCG
>JAFNGP010000178.1 GCA_017885175.1 bacterium | reverse complement strand
AGTCGAAAAGGCTGTGTGGCGTCCACGGTCATTTCGAGCTGGTCTTTCGAGAGGGTGATGATGTTTGCCGCGGCATCCGTCTCCATGGTCTTGAGACGAATCGTAATCTGTCTTATGTTGTAGAATGGATTTTTCGGATGGAATCCCTCGGGGATGTACCCAGGTCGAACGCTATTCAGGAATATCTTGACCCCGACGCTGCCCGAATCAACGTTTACGAAACAGTTGGCAAGGAAGAGAATGGCGAAGAATGTGAAGACGATTCTACCGCCCCACGCCGCAGCCGGTGCAAACTTTGTCATCTTGAGGCCGCGTTTTATGAAGGATGCCCCGATGATGGTAAGAACCATCATCGCAAAAAGAAATATAGCTGCCATTGTGCTACTCCTTGTTTCTTCGTGGCGTTGTGCTGTGCCCGTCAGGTCTTCCCATGCGTTTCTTCGTTGCTCAACCTCCTCTCGCTCTGCTCGGTTACACCGATTGGTGCCGGATCAGATATTCTACCACGGCAACGATACTCAAATCGGCGGCCGCGTGACTGGCGATCGCGACGCCCAGTCCGGAGTATCGTGCCGCCAATTGACGCCAGCTCCATGCGGCAAACAATAATACCCCGAACGAAACCAGAACCCAAGGCAACTTGACGAATATGCACAAGACCAGCACGTGGTAACCCGCGAAGGCGATATCGACCGCCACCGGAGATCGATGAGCCCCGCGAAGGTAGCCGCGCCAGTAAATCTCCTCCAGCACCGGATGAACCGTGACGTAGTACGCCGCAAACGCCCACCAGGAGAGCCCCGACAAATGAAAGCTCGTCAGCGTTTCTCCCAGATTCATGTGCTCACGAGATATCGTGCCCCAAAGCAGAGCCAGGAGAAGGCCCACGGTTGCAAATACGATCCCGATGACCGCCGCCGCGGGCGCCGACCACCCTTGACGAGCCGCTTTCAGGAGACCNNTCCTGCCCGCCGAACCGGAGCAAGGTCACCATACCCGCATGGTAGAGGAGAATAGTAACCCAGGCGCTCCGAAGGACGTAAAGGCCAAGGAAAACCGCGGCGTATGGCAAGGCGAGCGCCAGGTGCCGGAGAACAGGTTCCGCATTTGGCACGCCACGCATAGGCTGTAACCTCTCAGGACATTTTTCCGGCAAGCTTTCTCACGATCGGATACGCGACGAGCCAGAGGAGAAGAATCCAGATGCATATTACGACGATCGCGCCGACCCATCTCCGCGGCACTCCCTCAGCGAGCCGTCCCCTCGCCTCCCGCCGGTGCTCCTCCATCACCTCGCGCGGAATCATCTTCAGTGCGAGCGCGAGCCCGAGCGGCACGATGATCATATCGTCCAGGAGCCCGATCACGGGAATGAAGTCCGGGATGAGATCGATGGGGCTCACCGCGTAGGCCACGACGGCGGCGGCGAGCAGCTTCGCGTACCAGGGAACGCGCGGATCCCGCGCCGCNNCTCCAGCTCATGCGCTCTCTTGGACCATTTCTCCTTGAGCCGCCATGCCGTCAAATTCGCATATCCTCTCCCGCGATGGCCGGGAGCATTCTACCGAATCTCACGTCTCATAGCTAAGAGGAAACTCATCTTTCTGGAACGGAACCCGGCGATGAAGATCTCTTGCTGCGTTCTGATTATCGGCATTCCGATCCTGTCGACATCGGTTTCCTCCGGATTACGCCATTGACGGCCGTGCGGCGGTGTGCTACAATGCCGCCGACGGTTTGGGACTCCCGTCAAAATACAATCAGCTGCAAGAACTTCGCATCGATGGAGCTTCAGAGTCGGCGGGCGTTTCTGACCGCGTTGTCGGACTTCAATTCCAAAGGAGGGGTGTTATGCGAGCGTTCTTTGCAGTGCTTCTCGTGTTTCTCGCCATTGCCTGCGTCGCCGGCTGCAGCGACGATCGCGGGGTCGTTCCGGCGAAGAGCGACGCGTCGAGCGGATCCGCCGTCAACGTCGACCCTGACGCGCTGGCCGCCGAGCTCGTGGCACGGAGCGGCTGGACCGTGACCTCGGACGAAGAAATCCCGGCCAAACTTCAGGACCTCTACCGGGCGCCTGCCGCTGGACAGATCCTCGGCGTCACAAGGCAGCCGCTCATGAACGGCGTCGTGCATTACAGCTTCAAGGTGCGCGTCGGGAGCGGGCCCTACGACGTTATCGGTCTGCACCGAGTGGTGAAAGAGAGCCGGCCGTATATTCCCATCAGGACGAAGAAGAATATCTTTCTCCAGCACGGTGACGCCGTGGGCTTTGCGAAATTCCTGTTCGGCTTCCTTTCTCCCAGCACCCCCGACGACCAGACGTTCGCCCTGTTTCTGGCCGAGAATAACGTCGACGTCTGGGGCATCGATCATGGATGGATATTCGTTCCGCTCGCCGAGAGCGACTTTTCGTTCATGGCGAACTGGGGAATGCAGCGGGAGATCAACGACCTCGGCGTCGGGCTCGCCGTTGCGCGCGCGAGCCGGCTCCTGACCGGCAGCGGATTCGGGAAGATGAACCTGCTCGGCTACAGCAGCGGAGTCTTTACCGCGTACGCGTATCTCAACGCCGAGAGCCAGCGTCCACCGGCGCTTCGACAAGTCTCCGGATTCATTCCGGTGGATTGCCCTTACAAGGATAATGACGAATCGAACCGGGTTCAGGCTTGCGCATTCGCAGCATACCTGAAGAGCCTCATCGATGCGGGGACCTATCACGATACTGCCGGCGGCTATCTCTTCCTCATGCTGGGCGATCTGGCGAGAACCGATCCGGACGGCGCGTCTCCGATTGTACCGGGGGCCACCAACAGGCAGGCTGTGCTCTATATGGGAGCAGCAACGTATCTCTTCGCTCCATTCCCGCCATCGTGGCACTACTTTGCCGGCACGTTCGACGAGCTCGGAGTCCCGACAGGGCTCCAGTACACGACCTACGAGGGCATGCTGGATTTCCTGGCGACCGCATCACCGTACGAGCCGTTGGGATTCGAATACGATGTCTATAGCATTTGGTGCGGCGACATCGAGGTTCCGTTCGACGATCACCTGGCGGACATCAAGGTGCCCGTGTTCTACGTCGGGGCAGCGGGAGGCTTGGGAGAAACGGGGCTCTATTCGACGACTCTGTTGGGCAGCTCTGACGTCTCGACGCTGATAGTGAGACTCCATCCGATCGACGATATCGCTCTTGATTTCGGTCACATCGATCTCTGGACCGCAGGGAACGCGCCGGGGCTCGTTTGGACTCCGATCCTCGAGTGGATCGAAGATCACACTGCGTACGCTCCCGGCCCCGTGATTAGCATGGATTAAGGTTTCGCATACGGGGGATCGTTTGCCTCAAGCCGGCGGTCCCCCGTGTCGGTTCGGCGGACACCGGCGCGGCCGCCTGCTAGGCGTAAAGATCGTCCCGCAGGTACTTCAGCCCCGAATCGCAGATGATCGTGACGATGCGTTTTCCCGCACCGAGCTTCCGCGCCCGCTCGAG
>JAFNGP010000177.1 GCA_017885175.1 bacterium | reverse complement strand
TCGTTGTTGGTCCCGTAGGTGATATCGCTCGCGTAAACCCGCTGGCGATCCTCCGTTTCCATCTCGTTCTGCAGGAATCCGACGCTCATCCCCAGATACCGGTAGATCTCCCCCATCCATTCGGCGTCGCGCCGGGCGAGGTAATCGTTCACCGTGACGAGATGGGCGCCCTTCTTGGCGAGCGCGTTGAGATAGAGGGGCATCGTCGCGACGAGCGTCTTCCCTTCGCCGGTCGCCATCTCCGTGATCTTGCCTTGATGGAGAATGATCGCTCCGGCGATCTGCGTATCGAAGGGCACCATATCCCAGCTTATCGGGTGCCCGACGACGTTCCAGGTGCGGCCGACGAGCCTTCTGCACGCCTCGTAGGCGAGACCGTACGCCTCGGGAAGGATCTGATCGAGGGTCTCACCCTCCCGAATACGCGAAACGAACTCTTCCGTTTTCTTCGGAAAATCCGCTTCGCCGAGCTCGCGGTACCGCTCGGCCCATTCCTTGACCGCGGCGATCTCGTCCACGACGCGGCTCATGAGCCTCGTCTTTCGATCGCCGAAGAATTTCTGTATCAAACCCTTCATCGGTTACGAAACCTCCGTTTCGACCGCAACATAACAAATCGGATATGCGATGGCAAGGCGGCCCCGGGCGCCTCCGGCCGATTCCGGCGGGATCCCCGGCTCCGCGCGGAAAATCTCCGACGCCCTCAGGAAGCCGCCGGCGCCCCGATCCGGACCGCATGAAACACGCCGCCGTTCGAGCCGAAATACAGCCGCTTTCCGTCGGTTCCGGGAGACGAGTATATCGGCGACGACGCGCGGTACTCCCCGGCCGGCTCGCCGCTCGCGGCGTCCAGGGCGACGAGCTCCGCAGTATAGGTCGTGACGAAAACCGCGGCTCCCGCGATGAGCGGCTTCGAATGCACGGCACCTCCGACGTCGCGCTTCCATCGCAGCGACCCGTCGAAGGAAAGCGAGTAGAGCGTTCCGTTTTTCGATCCGACGAAGATCGCGTCGCGGCCGCATAACGGCGAGCCGTCGACGGCTGAATCGGCCGAATATTTCCATACGCGCGCGCCGCTCGATAGCGAGCCGCCGTGCACGGCTCCGTCCTTCGCGCCGAAAACGACCAGATCCCGCTCTTCGTCGCACGCGGGGCTCGAGGCGACCCCCGCGCCGGCATTCGTTTTCCAGACGATGGTTCCCCGGCGATCGAGCCTGACGAGCGTGCCGTCGGTCGTGACGGCAAGCACAAAATCCTTACCCGCCGCCAGGTTCGCCCTGATCGACGGGCCGAGCTTCCTGTCCCACAGCTTCCGCCCGTCCCCGAGGCGCACCGCGATAATTCTGCCGTCGGTCGTCGCCGCGAAAACGATATCGCCGGAACTTTCCGGCGTGCTCACGATTTTCGATCGCGTCGGGAAGGACCAGAGCGCCTTTCCCGAATTCGCGTCAAGGCAGAACAGGTTGCCGCGGTAATCCGCGGAGATTACCCGGTCGTTTACGCAGCACGGCGAAGCTCCGATGCCGCCGCCCGACCGGTATTTCCACGCAAGCTCCCCCCCGGGCGTGAACGCGTAGAGATATCCGTCCCTGCATCCGAAATAGACCTTCCCCCGGTAATAACGCACGGAGGAGGTGATCGGAGCCTCGAATCCTCTCTTCCACGCTTCCGGCAAATCGATGCGCCCCGCGCGCTCCGTTTCGGCCGGCTCTCTCTCGCCGGAAGTTGAGGGACCTGCCGCCCTGCCGGAATCGGATGATTTCTTTTTCGCCGCGTCCGCCGCGCCCAGCAGCGCTATCGCCGGTTCGGGCCCGCGCGATTTCTCGCGCATGGCAAGCGATCCGATCAGAATGACGACGGCGATCGCTCCCGCGAGACCGCCCGCGACGAGCGGAACGTTCGTGCGCTTCCGGCCGGATGCGGATCGTTCCTCGGGCGCCGAAGCAACTTCCGTCAACCCGCCCTTCCAGTGAATCGCGGGAAAGGAGCGAGACACGGCGAGATCTATTCCCGCATCGCGCGGAAACTCGAACGACGGGAAGAACACGCTGTTCCTCAGCGACTCGTCGTGCCGCGCGACAAATTCGCTCGACGGGGCCAGAATCACCGTATGCTCCCCTTCCGCGAGCATGAACCGGTACAGCGAGAACGTATCCTCCGGCGCTCGCCGGAAAAGATCCCGCTGATCCTTCGCGCTCCCCAGCGGCACCTCGGAAAACCCATTCAACGATTCGGCGGAATCCCGTCGTCCCGTTCTTCCGTCGCTGTGCACAATCACCGCGTCGCGGTTGCAGAGGATGTGCACATCGTTCCCGCGGCGTATCTCGATCATGAGGAGAACGCCCTCGAGAACATCCCCCTCCCCGCCGGCGGACGCGGCGAGAGCCTTGAACTGCTCGAGAAACCTGGAGAAATAATGCACGGGCGCCCCGAGCCGCGACGCCGAAACGGCTTCCCTGAAAAGCGTTCTCAGGATCGGTTCCTGCTCGGGCTTCCCCGGCGAGAAGAAAAGGAAAAATTCCTCCCCGCCTTCCCTGCCGGGAATCTCCTGATACACGAGAGCGTCCTTGCTGCCCTGGGCTCCAAAGCATACGAAGGAGGTACGCTTCATCTTCATCACCCCGGAACCCGAGGGTAGAGTGGCCGTGGGAAAATTGCAATAGATATCGATGCGGATGAGGAGCGGCGCGGGGATCAGGCGATGCGCGAGACGATTCCCCTGAAGCCCGCCACGATCTTGTCGATGGGACCGGTCTCCTTCTTGTCGTCATCGCCGTCGCCGCCGATCGCGAGATACTTCTTGGCGATCGGATTCTCGGGGTCCCATTTGAGAGCTTCCTTGAAATGCTTTATCGCGACCTTCTTGAGCCCCGCCTTGAAATACACGAAGCCGAGGTTCGCGTGATAATCGGCATTGTAGAATTCCATCTCGATCGCCTTGAGACAGGCGTCGCGAGCTTCGTGCAGGCGCGTATTGAGCATGCCGAGACAGAAGCCGTACCAGCTGTGATAGGCCGGATTCATCGGATCATACTTTATGGCCGTTTTGAAAAGCAGCGCCGCCTTGTCGAAGCGGCCGCCGCGCATCGCTTCTTTCGCCTGCGTAAAGGAGAGCATGGCCGAACGGCGGTCTTTCTCCTGAATGGCGACCGCGTCCTTCGAGCCCCCTTTGCTTTGGCGCAGCGATTCATCATAGGTCGCGCGCTTTCCGGAATCGCTGAGGACTCCGTACGCCTCGTTGATCACCTTGAATCGCTCGCGGTTCTCGGGAGTGTCTCCCGCGGCGTCCGGGTGGTAGAGCTTCGCGAGGCGGAAGTAGTTCTTTTTGATCTCTTCAACCGAAGCGGTCGGCCATACTTCAAGGATTGAATAAAAATCAACGCTCACGGCATTCCACCTCTAGTTATCGATGGGCTGAAGCTCATGGAACAGATTCACGGCCAGCTCGTTTTCAGGATCGAGCTCGAGCACCAGCTCGAGATTGCGCATCGCTTCGTCCTTCGCGCCCTTTTCATACAGCGCGAGCGCCAGATTGAGCCGCGCTTTCAAGTAGTCGGGATTGATCTTGAGCGCCGTTTCGAACTCTATGATAGCGTCATCGGTCATGCCCCGATTCGCGTACGCGATACCGAGGAGATTGTGGATATCGGGATAATGCGGAGTCATCGACAGCGTTTTCTTGAGCTCCGCGATGGCGGAGTCGTACTCGCCGTTCTGGATCGATTCGAGAGCGATCTGTTTGCTCACCTGCGCGGACGTGGGCTTCTCTTCGAGCAGCTTCCGAAACACCGATTCGCGCTCTTCGGCCGGGGCGTCGTTCCGTATAAGACGCGCGAGCTCGTTCACCTGATCGGCGAAAAACGACGGTGCGGTCGAGAGGCTCTTTACGAGTTCTTCGGCCGCGAGTTCGTTTTCGCCGGCGTCGCTGTAGCTCTTCGCGATCATGACGCGGGCTCTGAGATACGCCGGATTGATCGCGAGCGCCCGGTTGAAGCAATCACGCGACTCGCCGACGCGTCCGAGATCCGCGTAGAGCCTGCCGAGGCTCACATGCACGTCGGCATAGCGGGGTTGATGCTCGACCGCTTTTTCCAGCGCCGACGCCGCCTCCGCTCGATTGCCATCCCGGCACGCGAGCTTCGCGTATTCCACGTACGATTCGACCATGTACATGCGGATCATTTCCTGATCCTGGCTCTTCCCCTCGGTCGCGATCCGCGAAAGATAGGCCTCGAATTCCCTGCACGCCTTTTTATAGTCGCCGTTATTGAAATGGGTAAGCGCCTTTTTCAAGCCGCTCCGCGGAACGAATTGGAAGAAACGTTCGGAGAACATCGCTGTTGACCTGCCTTGCAGAATGCACGTGTATGCCGCTTCTGGAATAACCTTATGAATCAATGAGCAATAAGCGGGCCAAAGGTCCCGTTCAGCGGGAACCCGCCGGGGGCAGGCCGGAAACGCGCGGAACGAGGATGCGGCTGTCTCTTTCGACGGCGAGATATTCACGGGACGAGTACGTCGGCGCGGCGACGAGGACGAGTTTCAATGTGCATTTTGCAAGCTCCGCGGCGGCGGGACAGTCGACCTCGATCCGTCGCGCAAATCTTCCCGGCGGAAGCATGTAGGTCGGAATGATCGTAAAGCGGTTCTTGCCCTGATCGTCCTTCAGCGTAAGGGAAATCGCCGAGCACTCGGTGAGCAGAAAGGAAACGTCCACGCTGCATCGCCGTCGAACGGGATCGAAAACGAGATTCTCGGCGGAATAGCGGAGAACGTCGGTGCCGATCCAGAAATACTGGGCGCCCGCGCGCTCGGAGACGAAGATCTGGCCGAAACGGCGGTATATCGATATTCCGCGAGGCTCGTCGAAATGCGGACCGCCGTTCGCTCCCGGGTCGCCTATCGCGACGATATACGAGAGATGCCGATCGAATTTGTGGATCACATCCGCCTCGCGGTCCGTAACGTACACGTTGCCGTAGTAATCGATGGCGACGTGATTGAAGGATCCTTTTCCCCCGATCGCGGCGCGGCGCACGAGGCCGAGCGCTTTTCCTTCGGGAGACAGCTTCCAGAGTCTCCCCCCGAGGCTGTCGGTCAGTATGATGAAATGATCGCCGTAGTAGAGATATTCGTCCCCATCCGTAATCGCCGCTATCGCGTACGGCCGGAACAGGGAAGCGCCCTGCGCCTCCGCCCCGAACGTTTCCAGCAAGGAGCCGTCGGGAGCGAACACGACGACGCGATCGTTTTCCGTGTCGGCGACGTAGAGCCTTCCTCCGCTCAAGCAGATCCCCGAAGGGCTCCGGAGACCCCGCGGCTCTCGGCTCCGGATATCCTTGACCCAGACGAGCTCGTCCCCCGCGTATCGAAGATGGGCGATGCGATCGTTGCCCGTGTCGGCGACAAAGAGATTCCCTTCCTTGTCGCCAGTGAGGGCCAGCGGCTTTCTGAATTGCATCGGACCATCGCCCTGGGCGCCGGCCATCCCGATCGATGCAAGGCTTTTGTTGTAAATGATGTCGCCCTTGCCGCTGTTGATCCCGTACACGGTGAGCTCGTCGTCGTCGCGCCGCGTATCCGGTTTATCCTTGCTCGCGAGCTTCATGCAGAAGAGCCCCTCCGGCTCGTCGAACTTTTCGCGGTATCCCGAGTAGAGGTCGAGATGGAACTGGGTCACCTTGTGGAGCCCGAGACAGTGCATCAACGGAGGCGTAACGAGCGTCGTGGCGCCGCGCTCCCCGCCGCTCGAAAGGGAGAGGAAGACGAGACACGCCGCCAGAATCAGCACCAGAATAATCAGCCTCATTCGACGCGCGCCTTCTCTCTCGCGATGGCGGCGTACGCCGCATGCGCGTCGAGGACCTTCTTGACGTACAGCCGCGTTTCGCGGGGCCCGATCAATTCGAGAGCCACGAGGGGATTCCGCAGCGGCTCGAAATTCTCCTTCCAGCGCGCCATCCTTCCTTCCCCGCCGTTGTACGAGGCCAGCGCGCCGATCACGGAGCCGTCGAAGCGCTTGAGGAGATAGCGATAATACTCGATCCCTGCGCGAATGTTCTTTGCGGGATCGAGAAGGTCGTCCGGGCTCAGGGGAAGCGAGTCGGTCAGGCCCGAACGCCATGACGCCGTTGCCGGCATCACTTGCATGAGCCCGATCGCCCCGGCGCGGGAAACCACGTCCGGATCGAACCTGCTCTCCTCCCTGATGATGGCGAGGATGAGAAAGGGGGACAAGCCGGCGGACGCGGCGCCGGCGCGTATTGCATCGACGTACGACATGGGATACCAAAGCTCCGCCGGAAAAACGCCCGCGGAATCGGTTGGCGACGTGCGGGAAAGCAGCGACAGCGAGAACGCATCGAGGCCGTGGGTCGACGCTTCCGCGTAGAGCTTGAACAAGCGTCCCGGAACCACGTCCCAGGCGTCGCCGCGAGCCCGCGCCCGAAGCACCAGATCCTGAATTCCTATCATCGCCTGAGCGGTCGCTTCCGCTTCTTCATTGAAACCATGGTCGAGCAAATCCACGTAGGCACGAAGGGCCGGATGGCGCGCGAAGGCGGAATCGGTCTCCGCCGTATCGCACATCGCGAGCCGATTCGCGGCGATTCGCGCGAGCGCATCGATCTCCCGCGCGTCCGAATCGTCCATCCGCATCTCAAGCGGGCTCTCGTCCCCTCGGACAATCGACGCGTAGAAGGATCGCGGCCATGCCCGAAGCAAACTGTCGGACCATGCGGTCCGCTCCGCTTCCGCGGAGCTCGTTTTCATGAGCCAATAGAGCACCGACGCGCACTGCGGACCCCGGGCCCGGGGCACGATGTCCTTGAGGATCGCATTCGCCTCCGCGTTTTCTCCCAGCCAGGATCGAAGAACCGCTTCGCTCAGGCCTGCCTCTATCCAGAGTCCAACGTCGAGACGCTTCCCCCGATGGCGTTCCCGGAGAACGGTCCATGCCCGGATCGCTCGTTTCCATTCTCCCTGCATCACGTGTATCCGAGCGGCGCTATCGAGGGCACCGGCGCTGCGATAGAATGAGCCTTGCATGAAGTAGTGCTTGGCGGCTTTGTCGTATTTCTTCAAATGATACTCGATTGACGAAATCTCCTGGAGCGCCATCGCTTTCGCGCTCACGGGCGCGGCGGAATCAAATACGCGCCAATAGGCGCGCAGCGCCTTCTCGGACTCTCCCGACTTGAACATCACATCCGCCCGAATGAGCAGCGCGTCGGGATCTTCCGGCTTTCTCGCGAGCACGCGATCTATCGCGGCGTTCGCCTCGGAGAAAAGACCGATATTCGTCGCACCCGAGGCGATGCCCAGGAGCGCCCAATCGGAACATGCGGCCAAGCCCGGCTCGCACCGGCGGAATATCTCTTTGAAAAGCGTTGAATCGGCGCGGGTCAAATGGCCATCCCGCGTGGCGTTCACGAAATGCCCCATTGCGCTCGCGGTGTCTCCCGCCGCGAGGCAGCCGCGCGAAGCCATGAACGAAACGCGGGGCGATAGATCGCAGGGACCCGGCAGCGGGAAGGAGGTCGATGCGTCGATAAAGCATGCGCCGCCGCCGGCAAGCGCCTGGACATACATATCGCACGCCCGGGCGACGAAGCGATGATTCTGAACGACCGCTCCGGAATCGACGAGCGCGAAAAGCGTCTCGAGCGTCGCCTTGGTATCCTCGTACAGCGAGTCGCGGAGCAGGCAGTCGGCGCGATAATAGAGCCGAAAGGTCTCGAGGTATGGATTCTCGATTCGATGCCCGAGAAGCGAGAGCGCCGAATCGCAAGCGCCGGCCCGATAGGCGCCCAATCCGGCGAAGAACGCCTCATCCCCGTCCGCCGCGGACGCGGGGAACGCCCCCATGCTCAAAATCGCGCAAAAAAGCAGTAATCGTGGCATAGTGCCGCACTCTTTTCCCGATAATGCGTCATTCATCAAGATATGCGAGAAGAGGCAAGTCAGGTGCCAGGAAAAGCCGTTTCGGCCGCGGAGGCTATTCCCATTCGATCGTGCTCGGAGGTTTCGAGCTGATGTCGTAGACGATCCTGTTCACCCCGGGAACCTTGTTCACGATCTCCGCCGACACCCGCTGGAGGAACTCGTGCGGAAGCTTGGCCCAATCCGCCGTCATCCCGTCGATGCTCGTGACGGCGCGCAGGGCGATCACGCGCTGGTACGTTCGCGAATCCCCCATCACGCCCACGCTCCTGACCGGAAGCAGGACGGCGAAGGCCTGCCATACGCTGTCGTAGAGGCCTTCCCTGAGGAGTCCGTCGATGAAGATGCGATCCGCCTTCCGCAGAAGATCAAGATCCTCCCGGGTGATCTCTCCCGGTATCCGCACGGCGAGGCCGGGACCGGGGAACGGATGCCGTTTCACCTGGCCGTCCGGAAGACCAAGGTACCTGCCGACCTCGCGAACCTCGTCCTTGAACAGGAGCGCGAGCGGCTCGATCAGCTCGAACTTGAGATTCTCGGGCAGTCCCCCGACGTTGTGATGCGATTTTATCGTCGCCGACGGTCCTCCGGTCGACCGGCTCTCGATCACGTCCGGGTACAGCGTCCCCTGCGCCAGAAACGCGAAAGGGCCGCGCTTCCTGCTCTCTTCCTCGAATATGTCGATGAAACATTTTCCGATGATCTTCCGCTTCGTTTCCGCGTCGCCGACCCCGGCGAGCCGGTCCAGAAACTCGTCCGCCGCGTCGACGAACACGAGATCGGCCGCGAGGTGCTGGGCGAGAATCTCCTTCACCTCTTCCGCCTCGTGAAGCCTGAGAAGCCCGTTGTCGACGAACACGGGGACGAGCTGTCCCCCGATCGCCCGGTCGACGAGGCAGGCCATGACGGA
>JAFNGP010000176.1 GCA_017885175.1 bacterium | reverse complement strand
CGCGGTCGAGGGGCAGACGGTGGAGCTCAAGGGGACGCATCTGTTCATCAACGGGGTCGAGAAGCCCGAGAGCTACGCGAAGTACCTCTACGGCGACGTTCCCCGCCGCGATTATGGCCCGTTCATCGTTCCCCCGGGGCACATCCTCTGCTTCGGGGATAACAGGGACAACAGCTACGATTCCCGCTACTGGGGGCCTCTCGACAAGAAGCTTCTCCGGGGCAAGGCTCTATTTCTCTACTTCTCTCTCGATTACAAGAAGCATTGGGTCCGCTTCTCGAGAATCGGCGATCTTATTCGCTGAGAGGCGTCGATGGATTCGAAAGAGAAGGGCACGAAGAAGAAATCGAGGCTGCACGAGTACGTCGAGATCGTCGTCACCGCGGTCGTGCTCGCCCTCGTCGTCCGCGCGCTCATCATACAGAGCTACCACATTCCCTCGGGATCGATGATGAACACGCTCCTCAAGGGAGATTTTCTTTTCGCGAACAAGTTTCTTTACGGGGCGAAGGCGCCGTTCGTGGACTGGCGCTTTCCGAAGATCCGGGATCCGAAGCCCGGCGACATCGTGATCTTCAAGTTTCCCGGGGATCGGAAGACCGACTACATCAAGCGCTGCGTCGCGGTCGAGGGCCAGACGGTGGAGCTCAAGGGAACGCGTCTCTTCGTCGACGGGGTCGAAGAGCAAGAGCCCTACGCGAAGTATGATGATGGCGGCATGCGGGATTTCGGCCCCTATACCGTACCCGCGGGGTTTGTCTTCTGTCTTGGAGACAACAGGGATAACAGTTCGGATTCGCGGGTCTGGGGGCCTCTCGACAAGAAGCTTCTTCGGGGCAAGGCGCTTTTCCTCTACTTCTCTCTCGATTACCAGAAGCACTGGATACGTTTCTCGAGGATCGGCCGTATCATCCGTTGATCCCGGATCCGAAATCTGGCTTTTCCCTTGCATACCGCTTCCTTGACAATCCTGTCCGGAATCCTTACATTCCTTTGGATGGTGGCAGTCGGGCATGGAGAGTGCCAATCATGGCGGAACAAAATCGTGTATCTCATGATGAAATAAGGATGTTGCGGCATGTCGTCGACTGCTTCGTTGCGACGGGCGAGCCGGTCAGCTCCCGCATGCTCAAGTCCCGGTGCCGTCTCGCGGAAAGCACCGCGCACATCCGGAGCATCCTCCATCGGCTCGAGGATCTCGGGTTTCTGTTCAAGCCCCATGTTTCCGCGGGAAGGGTTCCGAGCGATCGCGGGTACCGGCTCTACGTGGATCAGATGGGGACGGTGGACGCTCTGAGCCGTCCGCTCGCGGAGAGGGTTCAAAGAAGAATCGGCCAGGACTGGAGCGACGTTCGCGACGTCATGGCGATAACCTCGCAGCTTCTCGGGGAGCTCACGAGCTACATGGGGCTGTCGATGGGGGTCAAACACTCCCGGAGCATCGTCGAAAGGCTCGAGATCGCGCGGCTCCAGCCCCGGGGCGGGCTCGTCGTGCTGACGCTCATTCCCGACGCGGTGCGGAAGGTCTACGTCGAGTTCTCCAAGGACTATCCTCCTTCCACCGTCGATCGGGCCGTGCAGCTGATCAACGAACGCGTCGCCGGCCATCCGCTCGAGAAGGTCCCGGAGCGTCTCGAGGCTTTTCTGCGGGAGACGGCCGGCATGGAGCGGGAGATCGCGGGAGCGGTCTCGCGGGAGGCAGAATATCTTTTCGACTGGCCGTATGATTTGAGATATTACTATGGAGGGCAGGATAAACAGATCGACATGCAGGAGCTCGGCGATCCTCGAATTCTGCAGAATCTCGTTCGTCTCATGGGAGAGCGGAGCATAATGCTCAACGCGCTCAAATGCAGGTTCACGGCGGACGTGTCCATCACGATCGGGAAGGAGAACAGGATCCGGGAGCTCGAGCCGTTCGCCATCGTGACCCGGAGGTTTCAGGCCGCCGAATGCGACGGGCTTCTCGGGGTTCTGGGTCCCACGAGAATGACGTACGGGCTCGTTCTCGCGCTCCTCGATAAGACGGCCGAGGAGCTTCAACATATTCACATCGGCGATGATTGATCGAAACCGCGAGGAGGAGAGGTCGTTGACACCTGACAGGGAATGGGACATCAGCGAGAGCGAAGAGGATCGCGAGGCCGCCTCCGATTCCCCTGAACGCGCCGCGGATGCGGGAGAGGGGGACGGGAGCGAAGGAACGCCCGGCGAGCGCGACGGCGCGGAAACGACCGGGAATGGTCCGGGCGCCGCGTCGGCCGAGGGCTCTTCCGCGGAACCGCATCCGGCGAGCGGGAACGATACGGGGACGGGATCGGCGGACGGGACTTTCGCCCCGGCGGGTGGCGAAGAAGATACCGAATTAGTGCAAAAGCGCACGAAAAGGGCCAGGCGCAAGGAGTTGCTCGATCTCATCCAGCGCAAGAACACAATGCTCATGGAGCTCGATAAGGAGCTCAAGAAAACAAANNCGGCGGGAATGGGAATTGCTTCAAAAGAATGCGAACGCCGATCTCATCAGGGAGATTATCTGGGGTATTGATAACTTCGATCGCGCTTTTGCGAATCTGGGCGGGGCGGAGAATCATATTCAGGAGGGGATCAGGCTCATCCACGCCGGCCTCATGGATATTCTCAAGAAGGCCGGGTTGATGGAGATCGAGGCACAGGATCGGAAGTTCGACGCCCAGTATCACGAAGCGGTCGGTGAGATCGAGAGCGATATCGAAGAGGGACACGTGGCGCAGGTGATTCAGAGAGGGTACACGCTTCACAATCAGCTTCTGCGGCCCGCTCGCGTGCTCGTGTCCAAGAAGAGGGGATAGCCGGTTTCGAAGAGATATCTCAATCGGAAAGGGACCGATAATGGGAAAGGTAATCGGAATTGATCTCGGAACGACGTACTCGTGCGTCGCGGTCATCGAAGGCAACGAGCCAGTGATCATTCCCAACGCGGATGGCGGCCGGACGACTCCGTCCGTCGTCGCGACGGCGAAGAACAACGAGCGGCTCGTCGGTCATCTCGCGAAACGCCAGGCTATCACGAACCCCGACAACACCGTCTATTCGATCAAGCGATTCATGGGAAGGCGATTCTCGGAGGCCAAGGAAGAGATCGGGCGCGTCTCCTACATCATCAAGCAGGGAAAGAACGACGAGATCCTGATTCATCTCAAGGACAAGAGCTTCCAGCCGCCCGAGGTCTCGGCCATGATTCTCCGGGCGATCAAGCAGTTTGCGGACGAGTTCCTCGGCGAAGAGGTCACGCAGGCCGTTATCACGGTGCCCGCGTATTTCAACGATGCGCAGCGCCAGGCCACGAAAGACGCCGGCAAGATCGCCGGACT
>JAFNGP010000175.1 GCA_017885175.1 bacterium | reverse complement strand
CCTCGTCCGGCTAGGTGTTTCCATCTATTTTTTCAGCGACCCCCGGAAAAACCGTCATTTCATTCGTCTAATAGCCTGTAGAAGCGAATTTTTCGCTTTACCTCCGACGGCTTCGGGTGTACGCTGGAAACCGCCTCCTGTTCTCTGGCGATTATCGACCCCGAGGGGGTGGCGATATGAGCGAAGAGAAACCCATAGTATTTATCGTAGACGACGACCCTTCCATTCGATCGCTTCTCTGCAAGCTTATCAAGTCGGTCGGGCTCGAGGCCGAGGCTTTCGCCTCGTCGGGGGAGTTTCTCTCGCAACCCCCGCCGACGGGCCCGGCGTGCCTCGTTCTCGACGTGAGAATGCCGGGGTTGAGCGGCCTCGATCTCCAGGAACGCCTCGTTCAATTGGGTCTCGACATTCCGATCATATTCATCACCGGTTTCGGGAACGTTCCCCAGAGCGTTCGCGCGATGAAGGCGGGCGCCGTCGATTTCCTCCAGAAGCCGTTCGAGAATCAGACCCTCCTCGACGCCGTCAACCGGGCGCTCGATCGTGATAGAACGGCGCGCCTGCGCCACGAGGAAATCCACGAGATAGAGGCGCGGCTCGCCACGCTCACGCCGCGCGAGCACGAGGTCTTCTTTCTGGTGGCGACCGGCCTCGCGAACAAGCAGGTCGCCGACGAGCTCGGCCTCAGCGAAAAGACCGTCAAGATACACCGAAGCCACGTCATGCAGAAAATGGAAGCCCGGACGTTCGCGGACCTCGTTCGAATGGCCGAAAGAGCGAATCACAAAGCGCGGCGCGGCGAGGAACAAGTTTCATAGAACCGCGCGCGGCGCTCTCCGATCCAGCAAATCGACTCCTTTCCCGCATAGGCCTTTGGTCTTAGCCGTGTAACCCCTAAGTGCAATTGACGCTTCGAGCGTTCAGGACGACACTTTGTATTATGAACGTGCTCGATTTCGAAAAGCTCATACGGTCCGAAAGAACGGCGAAGCATTACATGCTGACCCGCTGCAGCATGGTGGCCGGCTTCCGCTGCCCGAGCTGCTCCGGCGACCGGCTCTACGAGGTCGAGAACGGCAAGCGGCGGCGCTGCCCCGGATGCGGACATACCTTCAATCCCTTCGCCGGCAGGTATCTCAACAACGTCAAGCTCTCCGCCAACGAGTGGCTCTGGGTCGTGAAGCTCTTCGAGCTCGAGACCTCCGCGACGGTCATCGCGAGCGAGACCGGCATCAGCTATCCGACCGCCCTCAAGGCGATCGATACGATCAGGAGCGCGATCGCCGAACCGCGGGGCTCGAACGGCGGCGCGCCGTGCGGCTGCCAAGAGACGGACCGGCGCGGGAGACTCGGCGCTTTGAACGGCAACGGCGCACCGGGAGAGGCGGAGCCGATAGCCGACAATACGATCCTCTATCATCTCAGCTTGGGCAACGACTGCCTGATACTGACGGAGAGATCTCCGGAATACGGCTGTCTCGTCTGCCGGGATCGGAGGATCGACGTCGTCGATCACGGCAAAGGCTTCCCGAGGCTCAGGGTCTACTGCAGCGCGAAGGGTTTCTGGCCGTTCGCGAAGGAACGGTTCGTCAAGTACCACGGCATTCCGCTCGACAAACTTCCCGATTATCTGGAAGAGATGAGCTTTCGATGGTTGAACAGGGGCACACCGCTCTTCGATCTCATCCTCGAACGTCTCTGCCACTATGCGCCCGCCGGAACGTTCCGCAAGCGTCCGCGCGCGAAACAGCTCGCGCATTGATCCGATCGGACGAAATCAGACTTTGACACCATTCGCGCCGCGCGGTACGCTCCGCCGCGTCGGATCTTTCATCGGGGAGCGTTGAACGTGGTGCGGATCGTGCCGTTCGGATGCCTGCCGCTTATCCTGCTCGTCGGGCTCGCGATATTTTTCCCCATCTTCCTCGCCGATGCGATGGCGGCGGCCTTCGCCAAGCTCGGCCTGAGCCCGGGCCTCTCGCTCGCCGTCGTGATCGCGATGTTCGTCGGAGGGCTCTTCAACATCCCCCTCAAAAGGGTTCCCCGCGTCATGTCGGTCGATACGGCGCCTCTCGGGCTCTACGGCGCAGGGCGCATCTTCCCCCAATGGTTCCACCAGTCCTCCTCAACGGTCATCGCGGTCAACGTCGGAGGATGCCTCATTCCGTGCGCGATCGTCGCGTACGAGCTCGCGAGAATCGCCGCGCACGGATCGACGGCCCTCGCGCTGACCGCCGCCGCCGTAGCGATCAACGTCGGGATCTGCTACCGGCTCGCCCGCCCGGTGCCGAACGTCGGAATCGTCCTGCCCGCGCTCGCGCCCGCGCTCGCGGCGGCGGCCTGCGGATTCATGTTCATGCGGGAGTTCGCGCCGCCGATCGCGTTCACGGCGGGGGTTCTCGGCCCGCTCCTCGGCGCCGATCTTCTCAACCTGCGCCGGATGATGCACAGCGGCGCCGGGACCGCCAGCATCGGCGGAGCGGGCACGTTCGACGGGATCGTTCTCTCCGGGCTCGTCGCCACGCTTCTCGCCTAGGAGCTCCCGAATAGGTACAACGTTCCATATTCCATGGCAAGTTTTCGGACAGGTTGCACGACATATCGCCAAGCCGATTCACCCGATTCCCGCTCATAACGATCCCGCTCCGGCCATAACCAAAATTTCTCAACTTTTTGCGAACACTCACCCATGGCGTTACGTTTCGGAATTCTTGCGCCATAACGAATCATCCATTTTGCCCGGTTGAAAAAAATCTGGGAACGTTTTCCATCTTTCAGCGGAAGCCCAAGCCGCTCCGCCATCCGGGCTGCTCGCGTGAAATGATGCGGCTATGGGCGTTAAGTCCAGTCTCGCGCGCATCTCCCGCAATCAGGCACTCCGGGACCTTCGAATATTTCGCCGAAAGCGAGACCTGCTTCGCCGCCGCAGCCGGGCGAATTCAGCCACAGGTGTCGATGCGGCAAGGGCCAGCGGGCGGGAGCTCGATGACGGGCGGAACGGACGAGCGCGCTTATTGTGCCAAATGCTTTAGAGGCGGCCTCCGTCGGCGGCTCCCGGATCCGAAGGTCGCGACGGTGGAGAAGGGGCGCTCGTCGGGGCATATCGATCATGGGGACTTCCAGCCTACAGCGGCGCGGGGCGTTCATGGCATCGCGGTTGCTGCCCGGCACGAGTCATAGTCGACAATTCACCAATGCCAGAATCACCGCACCACGAGACCCGAATTGTCTGCGACCGCCGCGGCCGGGGCTAACGATGAGGACTCCGGTGGACGGCATTGGAATCATCGAACTACCAAATCATGGAACTTGACGCAAGGGGGTGAATAGTGAAGAAACTCGTCGTCTTAACAACGGCAATGCTGCTTCTCGGCGTTTGCGGAACCGCATTCGCCGCGACCAGCGCCAACCAGACAGTCACGTATCAGGTGTCGTCGATCAACGCGATCTCCGTCAGCGGGAACCCCGGCCCTCTCGTCATCAGCACGGCCTCGGCGGGATACCAGCCGGCGGCCGCCTCCGACGCCAGCACATCATACGCCATCACCACGAACGGCAGCGATAAGAGGATAACCGGCATGCTCAACTCCGCGATGCCGGACAACACCGCGCTCAAAGCGACCGTCACGGCTCCGTCCACGGGAACAAGCGCGGGGCAGGTCACCTTGACCGCCAGCGCCCTGAATCTCGTGACCGGGATCGCCGCGGTGGCCCAGAGCGGTATCGCCATCAGCTACGAGTTCTCGGCCACGGTCGCCTCGGGAGTCATCTCCTCGGCTCAGAAAACCGTGACCTTGACCATCGCCGATGGTTTCTGACACCGGCCAGGCAGGGAGAGGTGGTCGCGCCGCGCGACCACTCTCCACCGGGGATAATCGAATGGAGATCGACGCAAACGGACAAGGAACCGCCAACCGGGGAAAAAGAACATGTTGAATAAAAAAATGACGAGAAGTTCCATCGGGATCGCCTTCCTGCTCATGATCGTATGCGGCTTCGGCGCGGCGAATGCGCAATCCATATCCGTGAGCGGCAGTCCCGGCCCATTCATCATCAGCTCCGCGACGGCCGGCTCCGATCTAGCTCCGGTGAGCAACGCGACGACGACATACAACGTCCACACGAAAAGCGGCACGTCGAAGATCACGGGGCGCATCAACTCCGCGATGCCGGTGGACGCGACCTTGAAAGTGATGCTCGCCGCGCCCGGCAGGTCGACGAGCGCCGGAGTCGTCATCCTTACAACCACGAACAAGAATCTCGTCACCGGGATTCCCTATAATACGAATGCAATCGAACTCATGATTTCCTACGAGTTCAGCGCCTCCGTGAGCGGCGGCGTCATTCCGAGCGCATCGAAAACGGTGACGTTCACGTTGACCGCCAACTAAAGGGAACCCGCGGAGGTATTTCGATCATGACTCGCATATCACATAATCGGGAGGTCGTTGTGAAAAGATTCTTCTGCACGTTCACGCTTGCGCTCGTCCTCGCGAGTTCGCCGGCGCGGGCCGTGTCGGTGCTCGGGGGCCTGACGCACCAGATGATCCTGGCTCCCGGCGAAAAGAAAGAGGGTACGATCCAGCTCTTCAATAAGGAAGACGTCGCCGCGCGGGTGCGGATATCCCAGACGGATTACGCGTTCTTCGCCGACGGGCGCACCCTGTACGACGAGCCGGGCAGCAGCAATCGCTCGAACGCGGGATGGATCAACGTCAGCCCCACGAACGTCACAATTCCCCCGAATGAATCCGTTTCCATCTTCTACGAAATTACGGCGCCCGGCGATCCGGGGCTCACCGGGACCTACTGGAGCATCATCATGGTGGAACCTATCGCCGAGACGGGCACGGGGGTCGAAGGCCGGGACGGAAAGGTGGTCCTGGGGATCCAGACCGTCATCCGTTACGCGATTCAGATCATCTCGGACATCGGCGATACGGGCAGCTCCACGATCAACGTCACCGACAACAAGGTCGTCGTTCGCGACGGCAAAACGCTGCTCCAGACCGACGTCGTCAACGTCGGAGAACGCTGGCTGAGCCCCTCGGTATGGACCGAGTTCTACGACAAGGACGGGCGCTACGTCGGGCGATTCGACAGCAACCGGCAGCGCGTCCTGCCGAGCTGCTCGGTCAGGCATCTCTTCGATCTGACGAGCGTTCCCAAGGGAACGTACACGGCGCTCTTCGTCATCGACAACGGAGACGATCGAGTGTTCGGAACCACCTATGAAGTGAGGTTGCAGCCATGAAGCCCCGATTCGCCATCTTGCTCGCGATGGTGTTCTTGCTTCCTTCGCGCGGTTTCGCGCAGGGTAGAGGGCACATCGTGGATCTCACGCTGACCTCTCCGAGACTGGTCCTGGCCGAGCCGGGCACCATCGTCACGGCGAGCTACCTCGTCTCTAACCGTACGGATGGCGTCGTGGAGCTCGACGAGAACCTCGACCTGCCGACGCGGCCCGAGGGGTGGCAGCCGGCCATCGCCTACAAGCGCCTCATCATATTGGCGGCGGGCGAGCAAAAGGTGCAGCTCGTGACGTTCATCGTCCCGAAGAAATACCCGGCGGGAACCTACGGCGTCACCTACTCGATGACCGACCGCCGTTCTGCCGAGATCGCGGCGGTCGAGAGCTTTTCCATCGTGATCAAACCCGTCGTCAAGCTCGACGCCGTCATCGAGAAAAAGCCCGAGATCGTCCTCGCCGGCGAGGCGTACGACGTTCGCATGCTGCTGATCAATAACGGCAACAGCGCCGTGACGATGAAGATGGCCGCAAAGTGCTCTCCCGAATTCCCCGTCGTTATGGGTCCGGTATCGGCCGTCCTCGCCGCGGGAAGCTCCTTTCCCCTGAACCTCTCCGTCAAGACCGATCCGACGATCAATAGCAGGACCAACAACGTGCTGGAGGTCGAGGTTCTCGCCGAGGCGCCGGACGGCGGTTCGACGTCGCTCGCGCGCACCGTGTTCGTCGAGATCCTCCCCCAGCTCCTCGCCTCGGTAGATCCGCGAAATCGCGTTCCGAGCCAGGCGCGTTTCATCGCCGTCGGGCAGAACGACGAGACCGGCACGCAACTGGAGTACTCCGGTTTCGGCAAGCTCGACGAAAAGGGAACGAGAACGGTCGACTTCCTGTTCAGAGGCCCCGACCGCCAGGATCAAAGCACCTATGGGTTGAGGGACGTTCTGCGCGCCTCCTACGCGGACGAGAACCTCAGCCTCTCGCTCGGCGACAAGCTCTACGCGCTGTCTCCCCTCTCGGAGCTCATGACGTACGCGCGCGGAGCCGAAGCGATTCTTCATCCGGGAGCGGCCGAGATCGGATCGTATTACGCCGAGACTCGCTGGGACGACCCCCAGGAGCGGGAAATCGGGGCGTTCGCGGGCTACCGGTTCGGCACGACGTTCGGGCTGCGGGCCAATTTCCTGAACAAGCGCCTGAACGACACCCCCGCGCGCGCCGGCGCCGGCGATGACATATACACGATCCAGACGCGGATCAATCCCGGCTCCTTCCTCAACCTCGGTCTCGAGTACGCCCGCAGCAATCCCGTAACCGGCGACGGATCGTCCTCGTTCGCGCACCGGGTCACGCTCGACGGACGCTCGCTGAATCGCGTGTGGTACAGTTTCGAAAATACATATTCGGCGCCGGATTTCCCGGGCTACTACCGGAACGCCCTCTACAGCAACGGCACGATCTCGGCCGAATTGCGCCGCAACCTCAGAAGCCACGCGTCATACCGATATTCCGACAACACCGTCGATTCCGGGCGCTTCCCGGGCGACGCTTCGCGCGAGGTTTCGTACCTCGGCGGGCTCTCCTATACGTTTTCCACGGGCATGACCGCGTCGGCGGACTATGAAACGCTGAACCGGCGGGACAAGCTCGCGCCCGCGCAATACGACTTCACCCAGAACACCCTGCGATTGGGGCTCGGGCACAACTACCGGATTCTCGGAGTCCAGAGCTACGCCGAGCGGGCGACGGTGGACAGCAGGCTCCCCGGGGGAGAAGAAAGGACGTTCGGCAATTACAGCGTATACACCTATATCAGGCCCTCGCCGACGCAGAGCTATACGCTCTTTACGAGATTCGGCCATAACAGCTTCACCGGAAATCCCGAAAAATCGATGAACGTCGGAGCGTCCGCGTGGCTCAAGCTGAAACAACACCTGACCCTGAGCCTCAGCTACCAGAAAAACAACATCGACAGCGAGAGGCTGCCGCTGCAGGACTACGTCTTCTCGGATATCGAATACGTCCTGCCGAACGCGCACTCGATTTCCCTCAGGACACGATGGTTCAAGTTCGAAAACGTCGCCAAGGAGGATTACGCGTTCTTCGCCGCATACACGGTCCCCTTCAAGATACCGGCGATGAAGAAACGCAGCTTCGGGCTCCTCAAGGGAACGGTCATCGACAGGGATCAGCCGAACCCCGTTCCGATGCCGAACGTGGTCCTCTCGATCGGAGACGTGGCCACGATGACGAACAAGCGCGGCGAATTCACGTTCCCCGCCCTCGCTCCGGGCCTTCACCAGCTCACGATCGATCAGCGGTCGATGGGGATGAACAGGATCCCGAGCGACGGCCTGCCGATTCCCGTCGAGATCACGGGCGGCCGCACGACCTCCCGCGAGATCGGCGTCTCGACGGTCGGAGAGATTTCGGGCACGGTCGCGCTGTTCGAGATCGATCCCGCGAAGATATCGGCCGATCCCCGGAACGCGGGGCGGCAGGGTCTCTCCGTAATGGGATCCCGCGCGGTCAAGCAGGAACCGCTCACGAGGGAAGATCTCATCGAAGCGGGCGGCCTCGGAGATATCCTCGTCGATCTCTCGAACGGAGAGGAGCGCTTCTTCCAGAATACGGACGAACGGGGAAGATTCACCTTCAAGGGGTTGAGACCCGGCATGTGGCGGATCAAGATCGACGATCAGAGGCTTCCCCCCCAGCATATCCTGAAAACGAACGATTTCACGATCACGATCGCTCACGGCGAGAAGAAAGAGATCACGGTCTCCGTCTGGCCGAAACCCAGATCGATCCAGCTCCTCCCCGGCGGCACCATCTCGGGGAAAAGCAAAGGGGATGTGCGGCAATGACCAGCGAAATGACGACCCCGGGCAAAGGAATATTCTCGTTCGAGTCCGCCGATCACTTCAGCATCGATGAAAGGAGCTGAACATGCCGTCGATCGACACCGCATCAACAATCAAATCGATCGGGGCAAACAACATCGTCACGCCCGCCGACAGGGACATCCTCTACCGCCATACCTGGCGCAACTGGTTTCTCCTCGCGGGCGTGCTCGTGCTGACATCGATTGGCCTCGCCTCGGCAATCCCTCCGCTTCTCAGCGAGCGGCACTTCAATCCATGGCCGTGGATGAAGACGGATCTGGTCCTGCTCGTCGGTCTCTCGCTGACGGTGCTGATTTTCGTCGCCTACCTGACGCAGCAGCAGCGAGTCGCCCTGCGCATGCATAAGCGGTTCCTGACGCTCCAAGAAGGATATGAACAGCGTCTGATCCGGCATACGGAGCGCATGTACGCACTCGCGAGCGTGAGCCAACTCATGAGCGTCGAGACCGACGTGCGGAGCATCCTTCAGAGCATAACGAACATATGCGCGGAGACTTTCAACTGCCATCGAAGCTCCCTCATGCTTCTCAACGCGCAGAAGAACGAGCTCGTCGTGCGCTCGGTGTCCGGCCACAGCGATCTGAACATAATCGATATGCGGCAGAAGGTCGGAGAGGGGATCGCCGGATGGTCGGCGGCTCACCGCGAACCGATCCTCCTTCGGGACGCCGGCGATTGCGCGCGATATCCCGACCTGAAGTTCAACTATCCGTCCCTGACGTCGACGATGGTGGTCCCCATCCTTCTGCGCGACGAGATCGTCGGCGTCATCAACGTCACGAGCAATTCGCCCGAAATCACGTACGACGACGACGATCTTCGCGCGTTTCAGGTGTTCGCCGGGAACGCGGGCGCCTGCATCCGCCACGCGGAGCACGTCAGCTGGCTCAAGCAAATGATCCCGCATTTGAAAAAACCGTCGACGAAAACGAAGCAAGGCCGCTTCGCCGATCAGAAATAGCATGGAGTCAATATGACGATCAAACTACCTACACTACCGGAAGCGACGAACGAGCAAACGAAGGAATCGATTCTTCCCGAGCTGGAGCGCCTCCTGCAGGAGCTCGCCCGCGAACGCGAATCGCATCTCGACGAGGATATCGAGAAATCGATCATCGCGCGCATCGACGCGTACCAGAGGGCGGTCATCAAATCGGTCGAAGCCCTCTGCGCAAACGCGCTCGTCAACGCGCACGACATCGAGAGACTGAACTGCATAGTCGCGAGCCTGCCCGAAACGAAAACGGAAAACGCCGATTTCCGCCGCATTCTCGCGGGCATCGAGAACGGCACCAGCGGCGCCGCGCTCTCGAAGCGGGAGAAGGGCGTGCTCGCGCAGCTCGTCTGCGGAAAGAGCAACAGGGAAATATCGGAGGCGCTCGGCATAAGCGACAAGACCGTCAAGAATCACCTCTGGAAGATCTATCGCAAGCTCGGCGTGGGGAACCGGTCCCAGCTGTTTCACAAGCTCATCGCCTGATCGGCCGTGGCGCATCTTCCGCGCGCCATGCAAAATGCATCGAGCGGCGCCTGTGATCGAGGCCATGAAGCGCCGCGCCCGCCCGCCGCGCACATAGGACTATCGAACGGATACGGGCAGCGAAGGGCCCCTCGCCGGACGCATCTCAATTTCTTCGCCGAAAACGGGTTCCGCTTCCGGGCGGACGCCGTCCCCGCGAACCGGCGCTACGCCCTGCGGCGTATTCGCCTCCGCCTCCGGTCCACGACGAGCAAGACCAAAGTCCCCGGGCCGAAACGGGCTCTTTTCCCGCGGCACGCCGATTGCGGACTCCGCTGGTTTGTATGAACTTGAAGCTCATCGATACGATCGAATCGCTCCGGCCCGAACGGCATCGGACGGCCTGGAGCGCCGCGCCTTCCGGGGGCGCCGGCCGCGCCATTGTCGACGCCGCCTCTTTCCCGCACGCCGGCCGGCCCAGCGAGGAGCCGCAGAGAACGGCGGAGCTGCAGGAGCGCATCAAGGAGCTGAACTGCCTCATCAGGCTCTCCAGGCTCGCCGAACGGCACGACCGGTCCCAGGACGACATGCTCCAGGCCGCGGTCGAGACCATTCCCTCGGGCTGGAAATATCCGGAGATAGCCTGCGCCCGCATCATTCTCGAGCGCGAGGAGTTCAAGACGGGCAACTTCAACGAAACTCTCTGGAAACAATCAAGCGGCATCCTCGTGCATGGTTCGTTGATCGGCGGACTCGAAGTCTGTTACCTGGAGGAGAGACCGGCCGCGGACGAGGGCCCGTTCCTGAAAGACGAGAGAAACCTCATAAACGCCGTCGCCACGGAACTCGGAAAGCTCATCGAGCTCAAGCGCGCCTACAACGATCTGCGGCAGGGCGAAGAGAAATATCGAGGTCTGTTCGAAGCCAACAACGACGCGATCTTCATCGTCGAATCGGACACGCTGCGGATCATCGACTGCAACAGACAGGCGGAGCGCCTGACCGGCTGTTCGCGCGCCGATCTCCTGTCGATGGATGCGGGGAGGATTTTGTCCGGACGGTCCGAGTCCCTCGCGTCGGAGGATTTCGCCCGGCGCGTCCTCGAGAGCGCAAAGGCGACCGAATGCGAGATAGTCGCCAGGGACGCCGCCGCGATACCGGTGAGCACCTTCGCGGCATCCTTCGCGTTCGGCGGCAGAGTGTGCCACCAGCTCATTCTGAGGGATATATCCGCGCACAAGGAAACGGAGCGCGTTCTGCGGGAGGCGAAGGATGCGGCGGAGCTTGCCGCGCGAATGAAGAGCGAGTTCGTCGCCAACGTGAGCCATGAGCTGAGAACGCCCATGAACGCGATCATCGGATTCGCCGGCATGCTGTCCGACGCGGACCTGTCGGAGGAGCAGCGTGAATTCGCCGAGATCATCAAGACGAGCGGAGAGACGCTCATCACGCTCATCGACGAAATACTCGATTTCTCGCAGATCGAGGCGAGCCGGATGGAGATCGAGAACGTTCCGTTCGATCCGGCTCGCATCATCCATGAAGTCTGCGAGCTCATCCGCCCCGAAACCGCGCGGAAGCATATCGAGCTTATCCGCGACATCGGCGGCGAAGTCCCCCGAATCGTGCTGGGCGACCCCGCGCGATTCGGACAGGTTCTCGTCAACCTGCTCGAGAACGCGTCCAAGTTCACCGAATCGGGGGAAATCGAGGTAGCGGCCGCCGCCGAGAACGGCCGCGGCGAGGATATCACGCTACGCGTATCGGTGCGCGACACCGGGATCGGAATCCCGCAAGACAAGCTCTCGATCATATTCGCGCCCTTCCAGCAGATCGACGGATCGAATACGAGAAAGCACGGCGGCACGGGGCTCGGGCTCACGATCTGCAGGCAGATCGCGACCCTCCTCGGCGGCGAGATCCGGGTTGAAAGCGAGCCGGGAAAGGGCAGCACGTTCCATTTCACGTCGCGCGTCCGGAAAGCCGCGCAATCGGAGGGAACATGAACATCGTCCAATTGGCCGGCGATCTCGAGCTCGACGAAGAGGAGTACCGCGAGATTCTCGAGCTGTTCGTCGAGGCTTCCCGATCCGATCTCGCGGCGATCAAGGCGGCGGTCGCGACCGGCGACGCCCAGAGCGCCAGCCGGGCGGCTCATTCGCTCAAAGGGGCGGCGGCGAACCTCGGGCTTTCGGATATGAGCGCAACGGCGCACACGATCGAGGAAAAGAGCCGCGACCGCAGGCTGCATGAGACTCATGAGGACGTTCTTTCGCTCGACGGGCATCTTGCCGCGGTCGAGCGGCTTCTCAAGGTGAAACAGGCGACGGATGGGGCAAAGGTCCCGGAAGAGATATCGAAAAAATGAACAGCGGCTATCCCGTGCTCATCGTGGAAGATCATCCCGCGCTGCGGCGCCAGCTCGAGCTCACGCTCGAAAAGGCGGGCTTCTCGGTCACCGCGGCCGAGAACGGCCACGCGGCGCTCGAGCTGTTCAAGAAGCGTTTCTTCCCCATCGTCCTGACCGACTGGATGATGCCGGAAATGGACGGCATCCAGCTCTGCACGGCGATTCGGGCCCTTCCCGCCGACGGGTATATCTACGTCGTGCTTCTGACCGCGAAGAGCGCGAAGGACGATATCGTCGCCGGCCTTCGCGCCGGCGCGGACGATTTTCTCAGCAAGCCGTTCCACCCCGCGGAGCTGGTCGCCCGGTTGAACACGGCGAAGCGAATCCTCGAGCTCGAGCATTCCCTGAAACGCGCCAACGAAGAGATCATGACCCTCTCGATCCTGGACCCGCTTACCGGCGCATTCAACCGCAACTATCTGAACGATCATCTCCTGAAGGAGATCAAGAGAGCCCAAAAATATCTACGCTCGCTGTCGATCGTTCTCTGCGACATCGATCGCTTCAAGAGCATCAACGACACGCACGGCCACCTCGCGGGGGACCGGGCGCTCATAACGTTCGTAGAACGCATCTCTTCATCAATCCGGCTGGACGTGGACTGGATAGCGCGATTCGGGGGGGACGAATTCATCATCGTTCTCCCGGAAACGACCGTCGAGGGNNTTCGACCGGGCCTCGATCGACGAATCGATCGATATCAACACCCTCGTCGGGATCGCAGACAGATGCCTCTACGAGGCGAAGCACCGGGAAAAGGGCACGGTTCGAATCGAACCGTGGCGCCGCGCCTTGTCTCCCGCCGCAGTCCGGTAGAGCGAAGCCGGCTCGCGGAACCCTCGCAAACTGCACCTGGCGATGCCTATCATGCAAGAACTCCGGCCGAGTCGAAAACTCTCGCGTCCGCCTCTTTCGAAATAATGGGTAGGACCACCCATTATTCTCTCGAGGAGACGGAGACAGGCGGATCCCTACGTCATTCTCCCCGTAACTCGCTCAATCATAAGATCGAAAGGCGACGGCGCATCGAGAATCGCGCGCGCCATTCGCGCGCCGCGGCCCCGCCGCCGTTCATCCGTTCGTCACGCGGAAACAATACGAAAGTCACGGGCCGGCGAGAGCCCGTTTTCGCGCGGGCACATCGATTGCCTATTCGCATCTTCGCAGCAATGTTCTCTCACCCTATTCAAGGAGGCAGAAGATGCGTAAGTCCCTAGTTCTCGCGATGGTCGCACTGTCGACACTGCTGGCGGTCAATGCGTTTGCCGCCAACCACGCCCATCAGACGATCACCTTCGAGATCATGGAAATCAGCGAGCTTTCGGCTAGCGGAAGCCCCGGAGCCCTCGTGATCAGCCTTCTGGACGAGTTCGGGGACCTGGTGTCGGCCACCGACGCGACCACAACGTACGATATCACGACCAACGAGGTCTCGCAGAGGATCACGGGCGAACTCAGCTCATCGATGCCGGATTATACGACGCTGGAAGTGGCTCTCGAAGCCCCGACGGGCGGAAGCAGCAACGGCCAGGTGGCCCTGACGACGTCCCCGCAGAATCTCGTCACGGGCAGCAGCACCCTGAGCGAAACCGCACTTACGATCGGCTACGAGTTCTCCGCGACCATCGCGGCTCAGCACATTCACGAATCGTACAGGACCGTGACGCTCACGATCGCCGACGCCCTCTAGAACCGCCATCCAAATGAGCGGAGGGTGACGCCGAGCTGCATCGTCACCCTCTGCTCATTGAAAACACCGGAAATCCGTCCCCCCATCGCCAACCTTCCCTCGCGCCGGCTACTTCCTCTTGAACATCTTCAGGTACTCGCCGTAGCCTTCTTTCTCCAGGTCCTCCTTCGGTATGAACCGCAGGGCCGCCGAGTTGACGCAGTAGCGCAGTCCCGTCGGCCGGGGCCCGTCGGGGAAGACGTGCCCGAGGTGCGAGTCGCCGCGCGCGCTCCGGACCTCGGTGCGCGTCGAGAGCAGGCCCCGGTCTTCCTTCTCCACAACGGCGCCCGGATCGAGGGGCTTCGTGAAGCTCGGCCACCCCGTGCCGGAATCGAACTTNNTCGCGATGGTTATCCCAGTAAGGGTTCGCGAACGCAGGCTCGGTGCCGCACTGCTGCGTCACCTCATATTGCATCGGAGAGAGTCTCTTTTTCAGCGGTTCCGTGCCGCCGCCCCAGACGGCCTTGAGAAATTCGTCGCGGCCGGATCCCGAGCGGTATCTCCCGTACTGCGCCGAGCACGTTTTGTAATAATCCTGGTGATAATCCTCCGCCTCGTAGAATTTCGCGAACGCCCTGATCTCGGTCACGATCGGCCCTTCGAAAACGCCCGATGCGCCGAGCGCCGCTTTCGACCGCTCGGCGAGGCGCTTCTGCTCGCCGTCATGATAGAAGACGGCGCTTCGGTACTGCATGCCCCGATCGGCGAACTGCCCCCCGGCGTCGGTCGGATCGACGTGCGTCCAGAAGACCTCGAGCAGCTTCCGGTAATCGACCTTCGACGGATCGTAGTATACCTGCACGGCCTCGACGTGCCCCGTCTTCCCGCCGCAAACGTCCGCGTACGTCGGATTCGGGGTCTCGCCGCCCGTGTAACCCGAAACCACCTTCTCGACGCCCGCCACCTTTTCGAAATCGGCCTCGGAGCACCAGAAACACCCGCCCGCGAACGTGGCGACGCCTATTCTTTTATCCTTCTCCGTCATAGCGGTTCCCTTCTCCTGCCCCGCGTCGGCGGCGCCCCGGAATCCAACGAGGGCAAGAAATACGACGAGCGACACCAGACCGCTTTTCATGATTCCATCGCCTTTGCCGGCGCGCCTGCGCCATACCAGACACCATTCCAGACGAAACGTCTCAATTGATAATTATTATCAATCATTACCGATTGTCAAGGCGATAATGGAAAATATTGAATCAGGTTCTTCGCTTGCGGCACCGCTTCCTTGACATTAATTCATAATGGTTTTATATTGGTGCGGGCGCCAAGGCATTCGCGTGCTGCACATATCCATAGATGGCGCCGCCTGCAAGCCCGGACGATATCAAACAGCACGAACGATGGCAAAATGAAATGCTCATGCGGGGTCCGCGCGGGACCGGTCGAGGCGCTCGCTCCGCTGTCGGGCATGACAACCGACCGCCGGGGGGAAGGGCGTTCCGCAACCGGAAACGACGCTTCCCGCCGATCGCCGGCGCCCGATGAGCGTTCGATCCATGGAATAGCAATTGCAAGCTTGTTCGATAGAACAATCTGACCCATATCTAAAGTTCCGCAATCAGAGACACCGTTATCGTTATATACAATTTCATCCCCAGGGAGACATGCCATGAGAGCGATCATCATCGGGATTCTTGCAGCCGGCTTGTTGGGCGGCGGCGCCGCAAGCGTCGTGACGGCGAGGACGCTCGCCGCTCCGCCCGCCCTCGCCCCCCCCCCCCCGGCCCCCGCCGCGCCCCCGCCGGCCGCGCCCCCGCCGG
>JAFNGP010000174.1 GCA_017885175.1 bacterium | reverse complement strand
TCGATGTTCGAGAATATCGGATGGCTGATCGAATGAGCGCCGATCTCGATTCCCCCCGCGCTCATCTCCCGGAGGTTGTCCCAACTCATCGTCGTCGCGAACCGGCTCTCCTCGATCTCGACCTCGAGGCTCGCCGCGAGGCGCCGTATGAAAAGCTCCTTGTCGTTTTCGGGGAGCGTCTTCGCGATATGGATGAGATGCCGCGCCGCGGCCTGGCGGTCGGGGAAGGAATCGAGGTCGATCGCGAGACGGATCGGCTCCTCGATCGAGGCCGGGCGTTTCGACGCGGTTTTCGCGACGTACGCGAGCCGGTCCCACCAGAAGAGCTTTCGCGCCCCCATGAATCCGGCGGTCACGAACATGACGGCGGGGAGCCCATATTTCCTGAGGAGCGGGTATGCCGCCTCGAAGTTATCGAGGTACCCGTCGTCGAAGGTGATGATGAGGGCGCGATCGGGGAATCGCCCCTCGCGCGCGAGGTGGTCGCGGAGCATCCTGAAATCGATCGCCCGCCAGTGGCGCGCGATGAACCTGAGCTCGCTTTCGAACTGCGCGGGGGACGCGCTCACGAGATCGTCGTCAAAGGGGAAATCGGCTCCCCGCTCGAGGATCCGGTGATAGCACAGCACGGTGAGGTACCTGCCCCGGTGCGCGAGGCGAAGGCTCCGCGTCGCCCCCGGAGGGATCGCGGCGAGAAGATGTCCGAGCGCGTGCCGTTTCGTCATGGCTCTCCCGAGAAATGTGTGTACAAAACCGCCGGGCGTTATTATAAGTTTAACCGATCGTCCTTTGAAAGGCTTTTGAAAAGGTTTTTGGCAGGTCGCTTGCTTATCGCCGTAGCGCCGTGGCATGAACGGCCCCGGCAGGAGTAACCGATGGCGCAGTCACGCGTAATCATCCGCTCGATCGCCGAAAGGCCCCTCGACGAGGTCATCGGCGAAATATTCTCATTCTGCAACGTTTCCCGGTCGGTGGGGCCCGGCACGAAGGTGCTCATCAAGCCCAATCTGTGCACCGAGCGGGCCGACATGAAGCACACGGCGAACACGTCCCTGGCCGTCATCGAATCGGTGGTGAAGCGCCTCCGCGATCTCACGCCGCACATCACCATCGGCGAGTCGGACGGCGCCCGCTATACGGTCGAGCAGGCCTACGAGACGAACGGCATCTACGGCCTCGTGGAGAGGTACGGCGTCAAGGCGGTCAATTTCACGAGGGAAGAGCAGGTGCCGGTGCCGAACGAGGCGCTCGGGAAATGGAGCTTCGCCCGGCGGTTTCTGGAGACGGATTATTTCATCACGCTGCCCGCGCTGAAGACGCACGCGACGACCGTGTTCACGGGATCGCTCAAGAATCAATGGGGATGCGTGCCGCGCAACGACCGGCTCGTCTGGCACAAGCATCTCGACCGGCTCCTCAGCGACATCGCGGCGCTCGTGCCGGTGAAGCTCTCGATTATGGACGGCATCGTCGGGATGCAGGGGAGGGGCCCGATCAACGGGTACCCGATCAACGCGAACCTTCTCGTCGGCGGCGTGGACGAGGTCGCGGTCGACGCGACGAGCATGCGGCTCATCGGGCTCGATCCGTACTCCTCGGGGCACGTGCGGCTCGCCGCCGAGCGGGGGATCGGCGCGATCGCCGAGGGGGACATCGGGATCGACGGGGATTTCGAGAGGCTTCGGGTCGCGATCGAGCCGGCCGTTCAGGACTGGGCGATCAAGCTCCTCAACCTTTTCTCGCGCTCCGAGTTCATCACGAAGACGTTCATCATGAACGACCATATGTTCTATCCCATCCGGAGCGTCGTCGTGAAGATGCGCAAGCTGATCGGGTGACGGCGGCGCCGTCGATAGTTCTATGAGACTGTTCAATTTCCTCAAAGCCTGGATCGTGAGCACGCTCAAGCGGGAAAGCGTCCGCCAGCTCGCCTACATCTACGCGAGCAGGGTGGCGACGGCGGCGGTCGGTTTCGCGGCGAGCATCATCGTCGTCCGGACCCTCGGCCCGGCGAATGTGGGGCTTCTCACGATCGCCTCCGTCATCATGGGGATTTCGGGCTCCGTGATCGAGATCGGTCTCACGACGACGATGATCCGCAAGCTCTCCTATCATCTCGTCCAGAACGACGACGAGAGCGCGGTCGGAATCTTCCGGCGGATCTATTTCCTGCGGCTCGGGATATCGGGCGGCTTCATGGTGCTCGCCTATTTTCTGGCGCCGGTGGTCGCCGTGCACGCCTACGGCAACGCGGCCCTCACGGTGCCGCTGCGCCTCGCGGGGCTCGGCGCGTTGTTGTTCAACGTGACGTACCATACCGAGGCGGTGCTCCGGGCGTACGAGAAATTCCTGCAGATGGGCATCATCAACGTCATCGCCTCTCTCTCGAGGCTCGCCCTCCTTGCGTTCCTGTCGTACGCCGCGCTCCTCAACGTCAACAGCGCGATGGCCGCGAACCTTGCCCAGACGCTCATCGGCTTTCTCGTCATGTCCCTGGTCATTCCGCGCAAATATTACACGCGGAAGCAGTCGACCACGTATCCCCTCGGCGGGGTGCTCCGCTACAGCGGCTGGCTTTTCGCCTTCAGCCTTCTCTTCATGCTCTTCGACCGTCTCGACGTCCTCATGCTCGGCTTCTTCAAGCAGGCGACGGAGGTCGGCATTTACTCGGTCGCCTTCATGCTCGTGCGGCCCATCGAGATGGTTCCCGAGACCCTCAACGTCGTGTTTCTTCCCAAGGTAGCCAAGTTCACGAGGAAGGAGCAGGTGTACCGCTATTTCCGGGACACGCTCAAGGTGACGGGACTCGTGGGGCTCATAGGATTCGGGCTCATCGTTTTTGCGAAGCGGATCATCCTGACGTTCTACGGCGCCGACTTCATCGCGTCCGTCACGTTGTTCCAGATCATGGTGGGCGCGTTCATTCTCCTGACGGTCATCAACCCGATCAACCTCGTCGGCCATTCGCTCAACAAGCCGCAGCTCTTCACGATGATGGCGGGGATCAACCTGATCCTCAGTTTCGTCGGCTACCTCATCTTCATCCCCGGGCACGGGGCGCTCGGCGCCGCTATCGTCAATCTTGTCTCGCGGATTCTCGGCGGAATCATCGGCTTTTTCATCCTGAATCACTACCTGAACCGGTGGGTGGGGGAGACGGCGCCGGCGGGCGATACGCCGGCCGGCGGCGGAGGCGCATGAAGGTCGTCTGCATAACGAATCTCTTTCCCGACGTCACACGGCCGGGGCTCGCTCCCTTCAACAAACAGCAGATCCTGCACCTCGCCGCGCTCCACGAGCTTCGGCTGATCGTCCCCGTGCCCTGGCCGCGGTACGCGGCGCTCGCGCTTCGCGGCCGGAAGCCCGCGCCGCCCGAGGAGTGCCGGGGCCTCATGACGGTGTGCTACCCGCCCTATTTCTACACGCCGAAGATCCTTCGCCGCTCCTATGGCGCTTTCTACGAGCGATCGATCGCGCCGCTGTTCGACCGGCTCGTTCGCGCGGATCGCCCCGACGTCGTCTACGCCACCTGGGCGTNNTCGTAGCGCGCGTGCACGGGAGCGACATCAACGAGTATATGGAATACCCGGCCCGCAAGCGCCGCATCCTGGACGCGATGCAGTGGGCGAGCGAGGTGGTCTCGGTGAGCGGCGCGCTGCGCGCGCAACTCGTCGCCGAGGGCGTCGACGCCGGCAAGATTCACGTCATCTACAACGGCATCGACCGCGGCCTCTTCCGGCCGTTCGACAGGGNNGACGAATCGAAGCGGATCATCCTGTACGCGGGGAACTTCGAGCCCGTGAAGGGGATCGATCTTCTCCTCGAGGCGTTCGGGAGACTCGACGCCGCCGCCGAGCTGCACGTCATCGGGGACGGCCCCGAGCGGAGGCGTCTCGCCGGCCTGGCCCGGGCTCTTCCTCCAGGGAAAAGCGTGAATTTCCACGGGCGCGTCGCGCACCGGCTTATGGGAACGTGGCTCAACGCGTGCGACATTTTCTGTCTCCCGAGCCTCGCGGAGGGAACGCCGAACGTCGTGCTCGAGGCGCTCGCCTGCCGGACGCCGGTCGTCGCGTCCGACACGGGCGGCATTCCCGAGGTGGTTCCCGCCGGCTCGGGGATCCTCTTTCGCCGCGGCGACGCGGGCGCCATCGCCGTGGCGCTCGGAGAGGCGCTCGCGCGGAACTGGGACCGCGAGCGCATCGAATGCCCGGCCGGCTCCTGGGCGGAAAACGCCCGGAAGCTCGGCGCCGTGCTCGAGCTCGCCGCCGGGTCGCGCGGCGGACCGCGGCCGGGACGAACCTGAAAACGCCCGTTATGGAATGGCCTTTGCTGATTCCTCCCTTCGAGAGGTCTCACGAATGCACGGCAGCTTGTGCGCCGCCAACAATCGATGATCGGGAAGCGAGACGATCGAGTGCTATGGGAGAGTTTCGGGAACGATGAGAAACCGAAGGGTCAGCCGTGCCCGCCGGTCCTCCGCCGGAGAATCCGCCGGGAGGACGATTCGATCGCTTCCACGGCGTTGCATTTTGGAGATTCGCGCTTATGAAAATTGACAAAACGCCCCGGGAAACATATCGTACAAAGTATGGGCGTGAGGGGGAACGGATGAACGTTATGAAATCGATCGGCCGCGCGACATTCGCGGCGCTGCTCGTGTGCGCGTCTCCCGTCTTGTCTCAGACCGCCATCACCTATACGACTCATTGGGCGCCTGTGTCCGATCCGAGCATCAGCCGGGTGCTCGTCTACCGGTCGGTCACGAGCACGCTCGCCGACTTCGTTCCGATCGGGTCGACGGCTTCGTCGGACACCGCCTACGCCGACGCGGACGGCGCCCTCGCGTACGATACGAGATACTACTACAGTCTCCGGTCGCGGACGGCGGCCGGAACGCTGGGCCTCTTTTCCGATATGGTCTCGGGCCTGACGATCTCCGACGCCGCGTCCGAATCGCTCAAGAACCAGTGCCGGATCGACTCGATCGCCACGATCGACAGCGCGACGTGCCGGGTGTACTGGTCGACGGCCGTGCCCTCGACGGGCAAGGTGCGGTACTGGCGGCTGGGGACGACGAGCGTTCTCGCGAGCGCCTCGACGACGGTTCTCGCGACGCGTCACGAGATGGTCATCGGCGGCCTCGCGAAAAACGATATCTACTTCGCCCGGGCCGTTTCGCACGACGCCTCGGGAGCCTCGCTGACGATATCGGCCTCCCGCGGCTTCACGACGAGCCCCCCGGCGCCCGTATTCGCCATCGTCACGAGCGCCGATACCGTCGACGTTCCCGAGAACGGCACCGCGGANNACGGCCTCGAACTGGGACGCATACCAGACGGCGACCTTCGCCGCCGCGCATGACGCGGACGTCGTAGCCGGCTCGGCCGACGTGATCGTGTACGTATCGGCCGGCGCGTCGGCGCCCCTCAAAACGGTCAAGGCCGTGGAAATCGACGACGACGTGCTCGCCTTCGTGCTCGATCAAAGCAGCCTCGCGGTGCCCGAGGGGGGCACGGCGCAGTTCCGCGTCAGGCTCGGCGCCCAGCCGCCGTCGAGCGTTTCCGCGACGGTTTCCCGTACGAGCGGGGATACGGATATCGGCGTCCAATCGGGCGGCTCCCTCGTCTTCACGGCTTCGAACTGGAACGTCGATCAGACGGTCACCCTCGCCGCGGCCGGAGACGCGGATGTTCTCAACGGGACGGCGACGATTCGCGTTCGCGCCACTTCGGGTCCCGCCGTGCCCGACGCGTTCCTCACCGCGACGGAGCAGGACAACGGCACGCTCTTCTTCTCGGTCGACAGCGACACCGTCTTCGTGCCGGAGACCGGCACGGCCTCTTTCCACATCAAGCTCACGAGCCAGCCTTCGGCGAATCTTCAGGTGGCCGTCTCCCGCTCGAGCGGGGACGCGGACATCACCGTCCAATCGGGCGGCTCCCTCACCTTCACGACGTCGAACTGGAACGTCGATCAGACGGTCACCCTCGCGGCGGCCGCCGACGTCGACGTCGCGAACGGCGCGGCGGCGATCCTCGTTCGCGGCGCCTCCGGTCCGGCGGTGCCCGACGTCACGCTCGTCGCGATGGAGATCGACGACGACGCGCTCTATTTCACGCTCGATAGCGATACGGTCGTGGTGGCGGAAGGGAGCACGGCCCAGTTCCGCGTCAGGCTCGGCAATCAGCCTCCGGCGAACGTCTCCGTTTCGGTTTCGCGTCTGAGCGGGGACGAGGACATCACCGTGCAGTCGGGCGGCGCCCTCGTTTTCACCGTGTCGAACTGGAACGCCTATCAACCGGTCGTCCTCGCGGCCGCTCAGGACGACGATTCCCAGGACGGAACGGCGACGATACTCGTTCGCGCGATTTCCGGAGCATCCGTGAGCGACGCGACGCTCGTCGCCAGGGAGGACGACGACGATCCGGGCGACCACGGCACATCCACGACGTCGGCCGCCATAAAGATTTATCCGATGCCCTACCAGCCCGGCCTGGGCGATCTCACGCTCATGAACCTTCCCGAGGGCGGGAGCATCGCGATCTACGACCTCTCGGGGAGAAAGATACAGGACATCGCCTGGAGCGGCGTGGAAACCTCGTGGAACGGCGCAAACGCCGCCGGGTCCGGAGTGGCGAGCGGAAGGTATTTCATGTTGATCAGGAACGCCGCGGGCCGCGTGGTCGAGAAACGGGCGATCCTCGTCGTGCGGTAGCGCCCGGCCCGCTCATCGGCTCCCGCCGGGCGGCGCGAGCCGGTAATCGAAGAGCTCCTCGATCGGGCGATCCACGCCGTCGTTGAAGGCGTAGACGACGTTCGCCATCTCCCGCGCGGATACGTAATAGAGGCGAAAACGCTCCGCGTCGCCGCATTCCTTCTCGACAAGGCCGAACGCGGTCTCGATCCCTCCCCCGAAGAGAAAATCGAAGTTGCGCGGCTTGAGACCGTGCGTGTGCACTTTGACGAAAACGGTGTCCGCTCTCCCCCGCACGCCGATCCGCCGGTCGATCCACAGGCGCACGCGGTCGCGCGTCGCGGGGCTCGTCGATGACACGTCGCCGGCCTCGATCCGGGGAAAGACGCCCCGGAGTCTGCTCCGCCAGTTGAGGGCGAGAGGGCCTTGAATGAGGAGAAGATCGCCGCTCCCCTTTTCCCCGAAAACGACGGGCCGCCCCTTGTCGTGCGATTTGGGGCGCAGGGGATCGTCGTCGGCGAAGTAGATCGAGTTCACCGTGCTCGTCTGCGTTCCCCCCTCGGCGGGGGCGGAGGGCATCGTGAAATCGGCGTAGCACCCCGTCTCAGCGAGGATCGCGATCTCGTCGTCGACCCCGCACCACCGGCCATCGGCGCGGGAGTTGTCGAGAGCCCAGTTGCCGTGGATGAACGCGTATCTGGTCCTCCCGTCGACGCGGTCGCGGGAGAGGAGGCCGTGCCCCGCGAGCCGCCCGACGAAGCGGGTCATCCTGGCCCTGAAGACGTCCCCCGTGTCGCCGTCGTGATGGATGTGCACCTCGACCTCGCCGAAACCCCTCGCGCAGTGGCCCGCGAGCTCCTCGAGCGCCTCGGGCCGGTACTGCTCCTCCGGGAAGAAGTACGTGTGCCGCGGAGGCCTGCCGCGGAAATCCGCGTGTCCCGCGGCCGCGGCCTCGTACCGCGCGATCCATTCGCGGACACGGCCCGCCTGAAGCTCGGGCGGGTCGTCCGGCAGCTGTTCCGGCTCGAAGTGGTCGGCGAACGCGAACAGCACGTTCGCGGGGCGCGCGAGGGGCGCTCTCGGCCTCGCGATGCATCCGGGGAGCCAAACGAGCGCGTCTTTCGGGATCCGCATGCGACCTTCCCCTCAGAAGATTACGATCACCCTGATCATCGCGATGAGCCCGAGCGAGATGAAGAAAACGGCGAGCGCCGTGTTCCGGGAGAGAAACGGAATGCGGTAGCCGAGGTGTTTCCGTCCGAAGCGCGAGAGAATCGTGCAAAGCGCCAGGATAATGTAGAGAACTTCGTTGTACGTGCGCGAGAGAAAGAACGCGGCGGCGAAGAACCCGATCAGGGAAAGCTGCAGGACCTCGGCGTAGAACGCGTATTCTCCGTCCCGCGCTCGGCGCTCGACGATGAGCGCCTCGTNNCCGAGCTCGGCCATGCAGAGAACGGCCGAGTTGTGGGCGGTCAACGGATGGAAATCGGTGAAACGCGAGTAGCCAACGCCGAGGATCGGCCGCCATTTGAGGAGGGCGAGGCCTTGCGCCCACGCGACGACGCGGCCGCTCGCCGACTCCTCGCTGACCGACATGTCGGCGAGCCGGCTCGGCCCCGCGGCGAACGCGGCGGCGCCGAGGACGCCCGCGATCAGAAGCCCGCGCGCGATTCCCCAGCGGCGGCAGAAGACGTACGTGAGAACGGCGAGCAGTCCGATGAACGTTCCGCGGGAGTTCGTGAGGTACAGGGCGTAGAGGAGGATGCCGAGGATGACGGCGTATCCGGCGCGTTTGCGCGGCGCGACGCCCTTCCCCGAAAGCTTGAGCAGGGCGAACGGAGTGAAGGAGAGAATCGCGAGCCCCAGGTCGTTCGGGTCCTCGAATATCCCGATCCATCGTATCCGCCCGTCGAACATCGTCTGGCCCGCGATGTCGACGCCGCGATGAAACTGAAGAATGCCGTTCGCCGCGAGAAACACCGTCAANNAGCTGTCGAAGGCCATCTGGGCGCCCGCCAGGTAGAGCCGCTGGAGCTGGCTCATGACGATGACGGCGAAGAACACGATCATGAAAACGCCCTGGCGAAGATCGAAGGCGAGAATCCTGCTCTTTCTGATCGCGTTATGGATGAGGAGCGTGCCGAGCACGAGGAGGGCGAGGGCGAGCATGATCGGCTTGGCGCGCAGGGCCTCGACGAATTCCTGCGGGCGCAGGTAGATCATCGCGAGGTAGAGAAGAAGCCCCCAGAAGGGCTTGAAGAATACGACGGTGACGAGGAGTCCGCCCCCAAAGAGCGCAAGGCCCGCCTTGACCGAGTATAAAAGCGCGAGCGTGGTGACCAGGGCGAACAGCCCCACCCCGGCGAGAATCAGCTTCTTGTCGTTCATCGCGGTGGGAGTGTATTGCATGACGCTACTCCCGCGAAAGCCCTTTTTCTGGTATTCTCCTTGCAGTATACTTCCTGGCGAATTGCGCGCGCCCCGCGGCGAGGCGCGGACGGGAGCCGCGAACGTGATCGACGATCGTAATTTCTTCTTTCAGGGCTCGCGGGGTCCGCTCTACGGCGTTCTCTGGGAGCCGCGGGNNCGTCATCTGCGATTCGCTTTTCGAGGAAAAATTCTGGTGCGAGCGCGTGCTGGCGAATCTCTCCCGGAGCCTTGCCGGGGACGGATTCACCGTTCTCTCGTTCGACTATCACGGCTACGGCAACAGCCCCGGCGACACGGACGCCGTCGACGTCCCGGGGCTCGAGCGAAACATACACGACGCGTGCGAGCTGGTCAGGAGCCGGGGCTGCTCCCGGATCACCCTCCTCGGGGTCCGGTGGGGAGCCGCGCTCGCCGAGCGGGTCGCCGCCGCGCGGGACGACGTCGATTCCCTGTTCCTCGTTCAACCGGTGGCCTCGTGGCGGAAGACGCTCATGGCGGCGCTCCGCGGCAACGTCGCGGGCCAGTATTCGATATTCCAGAAGGCGGTGATGACCCGCGAGGAGATCGTCAAGGAGCTCCTCGAGGGAGGGGACTGCGTGCGGTCGGGCTACCGCATGAACAACGTCGACGGCTATATCGTCTCGCGCGGATTCTTCGAGCAATCGGAGACGGTCTCGATGCCGGTCCCTCTCCGCGCCTCGCCTCCCGCGATCGCCGTGTTCGACGTCCGCGAGGGCGAAATGCCGGAAGACCCGGAGTGCGCGGCCCTCGCCGCCGCGTACCGCGCGGCGGGCGCGTCGTGCGAGGCGGTCGCCGTGACCGGAGA